>JBDTXL010000376.1:0-3427 GCA_040006195.1 Gemmatimonadota bacterium
CGGCGCGCGCGCGGGCGAGAGAATCGGGACGACTCCCGGATCCTTGTGTCCGCACTGCCTGCATGCACCGAGCGCGGCGCAGTGTGCGTCGAGTGCGAGAGCGAGCTTCGATTGCTTCACCGGCCGTCCCGCGCCCAGGAAAGCGTGGCGCGCACCGCGCGCGCCCACCCCTCGCGCGCGCGCTGCGCATTCGCTGCCCCGGACCCGGGGGTGTAGACGCGGAATTTCCGCGTTCCGAGAAACGCGCTCGCGCGCGGCCACACACCGGCCGCGATGCCGGCGAGGCCGGCAGCGCCGAGCGCGGTCGTCTCCGCCATGTCGGGACGCTCGACGGGAACGCCGAGCACGTCTGCCTGAAACTGCATCAGCCACTCGTTCTCCGTTGCTCCGCCATCGACGCGCAGCCGCTCGAAGTTGCAGCGCCCGCGTGTCTGCATCACGTCGAGGACGTCAACGGTCGCGTACGCCATCGCCTCCAGTGCGGCGCGCGCGAAATGCGCGCGCGTGGTCCCGCGCGTGAGCCCGACGATCGTGCCGCGCGCCTCCGGCTCCCAGTGTGGCGCGCCGAGTCCGGTCAGCGCCGGAACGAAGTATACCCCTTCGTTGGACGGCAGCCCGGCCGCGAGCGACTGGGTCTCCGGCGCGGAGGCTATGATGCCGAGCCCGTCGCGAAGCCATTGCACGGCGGCGCCGGCGACGAAGATCGCGCCCTCGAGCGCGTACGCCGGCGCACCGTTCGCGTCGCAGGCGAGGGTGGTGAGAAGCCCGCCGCCAGCCGCGCCGATTTCCTGACCCGTGTTGAGCAGAAGAAAGGCGCCGGTGCCGTAGGTGTTCTTCCCCTGTCCCGCTTCCCAGCATCCCTGTCCGAAGAGCGCCGCCTGCTGATCGCCGGCGACGCCATGGATCGGGATGTCGGTGCCGAGTCCGAGGAGCGAGCCGCGCGCGCGCCCGAAGTCCGAGCTCGATGCGCGCACCTCGGGGAGAACCGCGCGCGGAACACCGAAGAGCGCGAGGAGATGCTCGCTCCACTCGTGCTCGCGGATGTCGTAGAGCATCGTACGCGACGCGTTGGTGGGATCGGTCGCGTGCACGGCGCCGCCGGTGAGATTCCAGATGAGCCATGTGTCGACGGTGCCGGCGGCGAGCGAGCCGTCGGCCGCCATGCGAGCTACGTGCTCGTGCGAGAGCTGCCACTCGAGCTTGGTCGCGGAGAAGTACGGATCGGGGAGAAGCCCCGTGCGCGCGGCTATCTCCTCGGCGTGCGGCGCCAGCGCGAGGCAGCGCGTGGCGGTGCGCCGATCCTGCCACACGATCGCGCGGCCGATGGGCGCGCTCGTGTGGCGGTTCCAGAGCACGAGCGTCTCGCGCTGATTCGTGATGCCGATGGTGGTCGGCGTCACCCCGGACGTCTGCAATGCTTCGCGCGCCGCGTCGAGCGTGCACGTCAGGATGTCGAGCGGGTCGTGCTCGACGTGCCCGGGTTCCGGATAATGCTGCGGGATCTCGCGATAGCCGCGGCCGACGATGCGACCGTCGGCCGCGATCACGAGGCATGTCGCGCCAGTGGTGCCCGAGTCTATCGCGAGAACGGACTGCATGACTCGAAAGCTACCGCGCGAGTGCTAGGCCGCCACCTTGTCCTCGGCACGCACGCGCTTCCTCCGCTCGGGAAAGTGCTCGTCGAGAAAACGGATGAGCGCGCGCTCCTCGGGGTAGTGTCCGGCGGCGGTCTTCCCCGCCTTACGCGGCATGATGGTCTCGCCGTGATCGAGGTAGCGCGCGATGATGATCGGATGCACGTACGACGCCCGGCAGATCGCCGGCGTGTTCCCGAGCTCCGCACTCACGAGACGGATCGCAAGCACGACGTTCTTCTTCGCCTCCCGATCGTTGGCAGGCGCGCCGAGGTCGGAGAGGACGGTCGCGACGCGCACGGTGCCGCCCCACGTGCGGAAGTCCTTCGCCGTGTAGCGAACGCCCGTCACGCGACGCACGTAGTCGTTCACGTCGCGCTCGGAGAGATTCTTCCACTTCGTGCCGTCGGTGAAGCGGAAGAGCTTCGGACCGGGTGACGCGAGCATCGCGCGCATGATCCTGGCGAGCGCGCGGTCGACGACGACGTGCTTCTGCTGCTTGTTCGACTTCCCCTTGAAGTCGAAGATGATCGCATGCTTCTCGACATGCACGTGGCGCTTGAGCAGCGACGAGATGCCGAAGGTCTTGTTCTCGCGTGCATATCGCTCGCTGCCGACGCGAAAGAATCCCTTGCTGATGAGACGCACCACTGCGGCGGCGACGCGATCGCGCGTGAGCGTGTTGCCGTGCGCGATCTCGGTGTAGAGGGACTCGCGAATACGCGGGAGATCGCGTGCGAGCCGGCGCACACGATAGTATTTGCGCTGCTCGCGTGCAGCAACGGCGCGCTCGTGGTAGCGATACTGCTTGCGCCCCTTCACGTCGAAGCCCCACGCCTGAATCGCGGGACGCGTAGTCGCGGCGATGTGCACGTCTCGCCAGGCCGGCGGAATCGCCATTGCCTTGATGCGCGCGATCTGCTCCTCGTCTGCTATCGCACGACCCTGCGGATTGTGGTACTTGAAGCCCGCGCTCTTGCCTCCGTGACGCGTGATCCACTGTGTGCTCATAGCCCTCAATCGGAAAGCAAGAAGTAGTCCGACGGTATAGATTTCGGGACCTGAAGGCCGCCTTCCAGACGCTATTCCTGGCGCCGCTCTCACCCCTCCTATGCCTTACACCAATCTCACGTTCGACGTTCGCGATCGCATCGCGACGATCACGATCAATCGCCCCGACAAGCTCAACGCGCTCAACGATGCGACGATCGCCGAGCTCGATGTCGCGATCGGCGAAGTGATCTCGCGAAAGGATGTAGGCGGGGCGATCGTCACCGGCTCGGGCGCAAAGGCATTCGTGGCAGGTGCGGACATCGCCGAGCTGGCGACACAGGGATCGCTCGACGGACGACTGCGCGCGATGGTTGGACAGCGCATCTTCACGAAGTTCGAGCAGTCGCCGAAGCCGGTGATTGCTGCCATCAACGGCTTCGCGCTGGGCGGCGGGCTGGAGCTCGCGCTCGCCTGCCACATTCGCATCGCCTCCGACAACGCGAAGATGGGACTTCCCGAAGTGAAGCTCGGCATCGGGCCGGGCTACGGCGGCACGCAGCGGCTGCCACGACTCATCGGTAAGGGCCGCGCGCTGCAGCTGATGCTCACCGCCGAGATGACGGACGCGGCCGAGGCGTTTCGGATCGGGCTCGTCAACAAGGTGGTGCCGCAGGCGGAGTTGATCGCGACCGCTGAGGCGATGCTGAAGCAGATACTGGCGAACGGGCCGATAGCGGTGGGGCTGTGCATCGAGGCCGTGAACCGCGGGCTCGACACCACGCTCGAGGAAGGGCTCGTCA
>JBDTXL010000377.1:0-2159 GCA_040006195.1 Gemmatimonadota bacterium
AGCGCATCCGCGACTTCGATGCGTCGATTCCCGTCATCATCATGACCGCGTACGGCAGCATCGAGGGCGCTGTGGAAGCCGTGAAGCTCGGCGCCTTCGACTATCTCAAGAAGCCCGTCGATCTCGAGGAGCTCAAGCTGCTTGCGGATCGCGCACGCGAGACATCGCTGCTCAAGCAGGAGCTCAGCTACTATCGCAACCGCGAGGCCAAGAAGCTTCCGTTCGCCGGAATGATCGGCGAGTCGCCTGCGATCCGCGCGGTGATGGAGCAGGCGCGACAGATCGCCGCGCTCGACGACACGCCGCCGGTGCTCATCACCGGAGAGACGGGAACGGGCAAGGGGCTGATCGCGCGAACGCTGCACGCGAGCGGGCCCCGCGCGAGCAAGCCGTTCATCGAGGTCAACTGCACGGCGCTCCCGGGCAGCCTGATGGAGGCCGAGCTGTTCGGCCACGAGCGCGGCGCGTTCACGGATGCGAAGCAGAGCAAGATCGGTTTGTTCGAAGCGGCCGAGCATGGCTTCATCTTCCTCGATGAGATCGGCGATGTCGAGCTCGCGCTGCAGGGAAAGCTGCTGCGCGCCATCGAGGAGCGGATGGTTCGGCGCGTCGGCGGAATTCGCGATCGCAAGATCGACGTGCGCATCCTCGCGGCGACCAACCGCGATCTCGAGCGCGAGGCGCAGGCGGGCACCTTCCGGCGTGATCTCTACTTTCGTCTCGCCGTGATTCTGCTCCGCCTTCCGCCGCTGCGCGAGCGCGGCGACGACGTGCTGTTGCTCGCGGAGGATTTCGTGCGCCGCTTCAGCACGAAGTACGGGAAGGATGTGAAGCGCATGAGCCCCGCCGTGCGCGACGCGCTGCTCACGTACTCGTGGCCGGGGAATGTTCGCGAGCTGAGTCACGTCATGGAGCGCGCGGTGCTCTGGAGCGAGGGTGGAGTGCTCGAGGCCGAGCAGCTGTCGCTGACGAAGATGGATGATGCGGGGCAGATGCGGGTGACGAGTGAGATGTCCGTGGCGGACATGAGCGCGACGGACGCGAACACCGGGCGCTCACTTCCTGGCGCACTGCCCCCGCGCGGCACCGACCTCGCGCAGTGGGAAAAGTCGATGATCGAGCAGGCCCTCCGCGAAGCCAACGGCAACCAGACGCAGGCCGCCCACCGGCTCGGCGTCAGCCGCGACACGCTCCGCTATCGTCTCAAGAAATTCGGAATCCAATAACCCAACATGCACGTCATCCTGCTTGGCACGGCCGCCGGTGGCGGTTTTCCTCAATGGAATTGCTGGTGCCCGACCTGCCGCGTCGCTCGCGAGGATCCGTCGCGCGCGCACCCGCGCTCGCAATCATCGATCGCTTTCAGCGCCGACGGCGTGCGCTGGTTCCTGGGCAACGCGTCCCCCGATGTGCGCGAGCAGGTCGCGACGCTGCCGCATGCAGCGGTGACGGGAGTGCGACATGTGCCGATCGAGGGAATCGTGCTGACCGACGCGGAGCTCGACCACACGCTCGGTATCACGCTGCTGCGCGAGGGGCGGCGGCTGCAGGTCATCGCAACGCCTGCCGTCGTGCACACCATCTCCGATGACTCGCGCGTGCTCGCCGTGACGCAGGCCTTCGCGACGGTACAGATCGTCGAGGTCGACCTCGGTGATCCGGTGCCGCTCGACTACCGCGACGGGAGCTCGAGTGGACTGACCATCGAGATGAAGGCGGTGCGCGGTGACCCGCCTCGTTTCGCCCAACGCGATGAGGTTGGGCATACGGTGGCTGCTTTCATCAGGGACACGAGCACCGGTAAGGAGTGCGCGTTCGTCCCCGGATGCGGCGGACTCGGGCCCGAGCTGCTCGCGCGGCTCGATCAGGCTGAGCTGCTTCTCTTCGACGGTACCTTCTGGACCGACGACGAGCTCGCCCGCCTCGACATCTCCGATCGCCCCGCGCTGTCAATGGGGCATGTGCCGATCGCCGGTGTGGAGGGAAGTTTGGCGGTGCTCTCGCAACTCGCGTGTCGCCTGAAGGTTTATACGCACATCAACAACACGAATCCGATGCTCGTCGAGGGCTCGAGCGAGCGCGCGGCGGTCGAGGCGTCGGGGCTGATCGTGGGCATGGATGGGATGCGCTTCGAGATCTGAGGCGCGCGTTTTGCGCGC
>JBDTXL010000378.1:0-2611 GCA_040006195.1 Gemmatimonadota bacterium
TCTCGAGCACGAGCGGTACTTCGGCCGCCGTCGCGTGGCCCTCGAGCGAGGATATTGCGGTGGCGCGGACGATGACGTCGGCATCGATGAGGCCGTACTCCATGAACTCGCGGCGCCAGGGATGAGAGTCCGCAGTATCGGCGTGCGGCGCCATCGCGGCGAAGGCGACAGCTCGCACGCGCGGATCGGGATCGCGAGACGCGGGAAGCGAGACCTCGCGCAACCGCAGGATCGTCGGCGCCGAGGCGCCTGCTTCGGCGACCGAGGCGCGGAGACGCCAATCGCCCTGATGTGTCCAGCTGTCCGGCTCATCCATCTCGGCCGCGGGAAGGACGACGTCCTGCGAGAGCGCGGAAGCGAGCAGACTGCGTCGATACATGAAGCCGGTGTCGGCCTTCCACGCAGCCATCCACGCGGCACGCGAACTCTCGATGACGGGGCCAATCTCCTGCGCGGCTATGACCCGGACGTTGGCGTCGCGGTCGTGCGTCGCGGCGATCAAGATGGCTTTGCCACCGGCGCCATAGGTCGCGAGTGAACGAAGCGCGTTGATGCGGACGTGCGGGTCGGGATCGGTGGCGAACTTCGCAAGCGGATCGCGGACGAGCGGCGCGAGGGAGTCGCCAGCGGCGCGACGTGAGAATGCGCGCGCGACTTGCGCACGCGTCTCTGCGCTCGAGTCGGTGGCGAGCGGGAGGAGATCGCGCACGCCGGCGGATGCGTACGGCCGCGCGAGTGCATACGCGGCGCTCCAGCGCACGAGCGAGCTGGTATCGCGGAGCCAGGGACGCACGACCTCTACGGGCACCGGCTTGAGCAGGAAGGTGGCGAGGAGGAGCGCGCCTCGCACGCGTGCTGGTCGCGCGCCGCTCGCGGGCGCGAGCGCTGCAACGATCGCTGGGCGCGCAGGCTCGCCGATCTGGCCCAGCGCCCACGCGGCGTTGCCCGCGACCGACGGTGGAGAGTCGAGCGCGTTGGAGAGCGCGGCGATGCTTCCGGTGTCGGCGAGCTGGCCGAGCGAGTAGGCGGCATTGCCCGCCACCGTGGTGTCGCCGTCGGCGAGCAGCGCGCGGAGCGTCGGTGCAAGCACGGATGCGTGCACCTGCCCGATCGCCAACGCCGCGGCGCGACGCTCGGCACTCGAGCCCGAACGAAGTATTCCCTGCATGAGCGCGGTGTCGATGCGGCGCTCATCGGACATCGCGAGAAGCTGGGCATAGCGCTCGACGTTCACCGGCCCGGAGCTCAGCTGTGACGAGCTCCCTCGCCCGGCCCCTGCACCGCCGCTCGTGCACGCCGCGAGCATCGAGATGATCGCGACGAGCGCGAGCGGAACGCTACGACGCATCGGACTTCCCGGCGCCGGAGAGCGTGCGCCGGACATCGGGCGGAAGCACGGCGACACGATTGTTCGCGTCGAGCGAGATGAGCGTCGTGCTGGCGGTTGCGAGTCGCTGCATGCTGTCGGCATTCAGGATTGTGTAGTCGAAGAACAGGGTGCGCGAGGTGACGCGGGTGAGGCGTGTCTCAACGCGGATGCGGTCGTCGTAGCGAGCCGCTGCAATGTATCGCATGGACGCCTCGGCGACCGCGAGTCGAATGCCCCGCTCCTCGAGCTCGCGGTAGCTGGCGCCGAAGGTGCGAATGAGATCGGTGCGCGCGATCTCGCACCAGATGAGATAGTTGGCGTGATAAACGACGCCCATCTGGTCGGTTTCCGCGTAGCGCACGCGAACTTCGGTGACCGATTCCGGCAATTGCGTCGTCACGTGCGGCGCGACGACGATTTGTAATGCGTGCCACGGGCGGCTAGAATGTGCGCATGCTTCCAGCGCCAGCTCTGCTGATGTCCGATGCGCATCTCGGCGCTGCGCCCACCGAACGTGAGCATGAGCTCGTCGCCTTTCTCCGCTACGCGCGAGACGCAGCTGGATCCGTCGTCATCAACGGCGATCTGTTCGACTTCTGGTTCGAGTGGCGCACCGTCATCCCGCGCGGCCACGTGCGCGTGCTCGGGGCGCTGGCCGCGCTCGCGGATGCCGGGATACCGGTGGTAATGATCGCCGGCAACCACGACGCGTGGGGCGGCGACGTGCTCACACGAGAAATCGGCGCGCAACTCGTGGCCGGCGAGTGGGACGATAGCCTCGGCGGATGGCGCGCGCACATCGCGCATGGCGATGGGCTGCGCGGACGAGCCGACCGAAACTACCGCGCGTTCAAGCGAGTGATGCGACACCCGCTCGCAATCCGCGCCTTCGGCTCGCTCCACCCCGATTTCGCCACGTGGATAGCGACCGGGACGTCGAACACGAGCCGCTCGCACGGCGCGACGGATGGCGGGAGCGGGCTTCGGACGGTGGCGCACGAATATCTCGGCGCGCATCGCGCGGTGGAGCTCGTCGTCTTCGGTCACTCGCATGCCGCGATACTCGAGCGCTCGCCCACCGGCGGAGTGTATGCGAATCCGGGGGCGTGGGTGAATCGGCCCGCGTATCTCGTCATGCGTCCCGAACGCATCGAGCTCCGCGCGTGGACCGGATCATCCGAGGGTGACCTTCTCGACGCGATCGATCGCCGAGCCGAGGAAGCGCTGGCCGACGCGTAGGAA
>JBDTXL010000379.1:0-9381 GCA_040006195.1 Gemmatimonadota bacterium
TGGCGACGGTGATCGGGCAGATCGATCCGTCGGTTCGCGTCGGCGTGCACGGCGTCCCGGATCGCTACATCGAGCAGGCGCCGCGCAAGGCGCAGCTGGCGAGCATCGGACTCGATGCGCCGGGAATCGCGCGCCGTGTGCGCGCGATGCTCGAGACCGAAGCGGTCGCCGGGTGATTCGCCTCGGGGTCATCGGCAATCTGAGTTACGATGGTCTTCCGGCCGTTCTCGAACGGCTGATCGCGCTCGCCCCGCCGCTTTCGATCACGCCGGTGTTCGAGGAGGAGCTGCACGCCCTGGTGAGCAAGTCCGAGATGCTGAGCGACCCGTCGCACATCGACGCGCTCCTCACGCTCGGCGGCGACGGCACCATGCTCCGCGGCGCGCGGCTGGTCGCTGGGCGGCAAATTCCAGTCCTCGGCGTGAACCTCGGCCGGCTCGGTTTCCTCACCGCGTGTGCGCGCGAGGATATGGAGCTCGCGCTGCAACGGCTCGCCGCTGGCGACTATCTCGTGCAGAAGCGGATGACGTTGGAGGCGTGGACGACGCGCCATGCGGAGCCGAGGTGGCGCGCGCTCAACGATGTCGTGCTGCACAAGGGCGGCTTCGCGCGCGTGTTCACCATGCGCGCGTCGGTGAACGGTGAGCTCATGAGCGCGTATGCGGCGGACGGGATCATCATCTCGTCGCCCACTGGCTCGACGGGATACAACCTCTCGGCCGGCGGACCGATCGTGGTTCCCACCGTCGAATCGCTGATCCTCACGCCGATCTCGCCGCACACGCTCGCGATCCGCCCAGTGGTGCTGCCGCCGCACGCCGAGGTGACGGTGCAGGTGGATGATGGTCCGGACGAGCTTTTGGTGACGATCGATGGCCAGGTGGGCGCGACCTTCTTTCCGGGCGACACGCTCACCGTGCGGCGCGCGGACAAGCCAGTGCTGGTCGTCACCTTCCGCGATGGAACGTTCTTCTCCCGCATGCGGCGCAAGCTGGGATGGGGGGGACTCCGCGAGCGCGACAAGGAGGCGGATGCTGACTGAGCTGCGCATTCGGAACTTCGCGATCATCGACTCGCTCACCCTCCCGCTTGCGCCGGGCTTCAACGTGCTCACTGGCGAGACGGGCGCGGGGAAGTCGATCATTGTCGGCGCGCTCGGTTTTTTGCTCGGCGAGCGCGGCACGGCCGACCTGATCCGCACCGGCGCGGAGAAAGCGTCGGTCGAGGGAATCTTCGATGCATCGGGCGACAGAGAGCTGATCGCACTGCTCGACGCGCGCGGCGTCGACGTCGATGATCCGACCACGATCGTACTTCGTCGCGAGATCGTCTCGAGCGGCCGCACCCGCGCCTGGATCAACAGCGCGACGACGACGGCCGCCGTGCTCGCCGAAGTGGGACGCGCGCTGGTGAGCCTGCACGGCCAGCACGAGGCGCAGACGCTGCTCGACGAGGAGTCGCAGCGCGCAATTCTCGACGCCTTCGGCGCGGCCACGCCGACGGCCGCGCGCGTGCGTGCAACCCACGAGGAAGTGCTGGCGATCGCGCGGGAGATGCAGTCGCTCATCGCGCGCAAAGCGGACGCCGAGCGCCGGGCCGATTATCTGCGCCATCTCGTCGCGGAGATCGACGAGGCGCAGCTCAAGGCGGGAGAGGATGTCTCGCTCGAGGAGGAGTCGCGCCGGCTCGAGCATGCGGAGGAGCTGAAGTCTCTGGCATCCGGGCTGGCAGCGATTCTCGAAGGGCAGGAGGGCGCGGTGCTCGAGAGTCTGGGGCACATGCAGCGCTCGCTCGCCGCCATTCAGCGCATCGATGCGTCGCTCGCGCGGCTGCAGGAGCTGTACGACGGCGCGTTCTATTCGCTGCAGGAGCTCGCGCGCGAGCTCGATGAGTACGAGCGCGCCGTCGATCTCGACCCCGCAAGGCTTGCTGAGGTGCAGCGCAGACGCGACCTCATCTTCAAGCTCACCAAGAAGTACGGACCGTCGCTCGATGCGGTGGCCGAGACGGTTCGTGTTGCGCGCTCGGAGCTCGAGCTCGTCGACAGCGGGTCGCTTGATCTGCGCCAGCTCGAGCAGCGTCATCGCGAAGCGCAGAACGCGCTCGCGACCGCGGCGATCGAGCTCACCGCGCTCCGGCGCGACGCGGCGGCGCGCCTCGCCACTGAGGTCGACGCCGTGCTCCCCGAGCTCGGCATGCCCGATGGCCGCCTCGATGTGCACGTGCGCGCGCGCGCCGAGATCGGTGCGGTGGGCGCCGAGGACATCGAGCTCCGCGTCGCGCTCAACCGCGGCCACGAGTCGCGCCCGCTCGCGCGCGTGGCGTCGGGGGGCGAGCTCTCGCGCGTGATGCTCGCGCTAAAGACGATTCTTGCCCGACTCGACCGCGTGCCCACGCTCGTATTCGATGAGGTGGACGCGGGCATCGGTGGCAAGATCGGCCTGCAGGTGGGCGACACGATGCGCCGCGTCGCGAAGCATCACCAGGTGCTCGCGATCACGCACCTCCCGCAAATCGCAGCGCGCGCGCACCACCACATCGTCGTCGAGAAGGGCGCGCGCGGCGGTATCACCTCGGCCGACACGCGTGTCGTCGAGGGCAACGAGCGCATCATCGAGGTCGCGCGTCTGCTCGGCGGCGATCCCGAGAGCCAGTTGAGCCTCGCGCACGCGCGCGAGCTGCTCAGCGCGGCGGCGCACGAGATCGAGAGCGTCGGGCCGGCGCCAAAAAAAAGGCCGCGAAAGTTGGCGAAGAAGCGTTAGCGGTGAGTAACGCGCTGTGAAACCAATGAACGGACTGGGACGGCGATAAAACGAATAGCTGCCTCGCGCTCGCCGCTATTGGTGGTTTTGTTCGCTTGAAGGCTTCGCCGGAGCCGGCGGCGTGGAATCCTTCGGCGCGGGCGGCGTCGCATCCGGCTGGAGCGTGGGCTGCTTCGCGGCAGCGGCGGGCGGCGCGAACTCCGACCCCCAGAGCCGATGGAAGAGTCGCACCGCGAATGTCACCTGAGACTCCTTCGGATAACCGGCCGAGAGCGAGACGACCTTCGAGTACTGGAAGGTGACTTCGACGGGAATGCGCGAGCGATTGCGCGTATACCCATCGACGGAGGAGTAGACGGCCCCGAATCCGATTCGCTTCTCGGTTATGGGGAAGAAGATGTCGAGCGTCGACGCATCGGCCGTCTGCTCGTTACCGCTGCCATCGATGTACGTCGTCTGTCCCGAGTAGTGGTCTTCGCCACTACGGCGGTAGAGGTACTGCACGCCAACGGTGAAATTCCTGCCGAATTGGTAGCGCGGCGTGATCTCCACCTCGTATTTCGTTCCGAGTTTACGCGCCGCTGTAAACGGCTCGGTGTATTCGCCCAACGGATTATCCGAGAGCTTGATGGCGACGAGGACGTTGTCCGACATGGGCTTTTGATAGCGCCCGACGATCGATCCGAAGAAGTGCGGCCCGACCGTGACGTCGGTCGCGGATTCGAGCACGAGGGAACGGGAACGATCGCTCGTTCCTATGGCGAACGGATCCCTTGGGTCGATGCGACCGCCCGTTCCGACGTACGCGCCGCCAGCCATCGCGCTTCGCACGTGCACGCCATCGCGTGGATCGAGTCGAGCCTGCTGCCCCGGCTCGCCCAGCCACACGACCTTGGCGAGCGCCTCGATATTTCCCCAACCATTGTGGCTCGTGTCGTACAGCGTGTCGAGAGCGATGACGTTCAACGTGTCGTGCACATGCGGCGATGACTGAAAGGTCAGCGCCTTCGTCGTCACCCACGGAATAGCGACCCCGAGCGAGAAGCGCTTCAGCACGCCCAGCTCGAGGCCGATCGTCGAGGCGCGATACTGGCGGTCGGAATCGTAGGTCGTGTCGTTGGAATTGCTGAACGAGCGCGAGCGATGCCAGTCGTTGGAGAGGCGAATGCGAATGGTGCCGACCGGTGCCGCCGTCGCGTCTTCGCCGTAGCCGAGCACGGTCTGGGCGCTCGCACCTGCGATTGGCAGGAAAGCGAGCGCAAGTCCGAAAGCGGCGTGACGTGCGCGCGTGCGCGGGGAATCGAGGTGCACGGAGGGCGGGAAAGGGGCGCGAGCGATGGCTTCGCGCACTGAGCGCGGGCCGCTGGAGACTGTCATCGCACGCGATCGTATGTCAACTGATGCGCGCGCTCCTTAACGATGCCAGATCGCGCGCATTGCCAGTAGGGAGTCGGAGGATGATGTTTGAGGGCACTGCCAGCTCTCCTCCGGCGCGCGCATGCTTCCCACTATGACGGCGGATGTGAAACGGATACCGATCCCCGCGATGCCATGGCAGCTCACCGGTAACCATTGGCTCTCGCTGCCGTGCATCCATCCGGCCGACGGCTCGCTCTACGCACTCGGCGTTCTGCATCGCGGTGCGCGTGCGGCACTCGAGTTCGCGGGATCAGCGGACTTTCTCGAAGGGAGGGGGGCGCCGCTGCTCCGCCCGACGATCTCGATAAATGGCACAGCGCGCGAGCTCGCTTCGCTCGAGCTCGCATGGGAGCGCTCGCTTGGCTGGATCCCCACCTTCACCTGTTCGGTGGACGGGCTCGTGGTGCGCGGAACGCTCTTCGCGCCGCACGGCCGCGATGCGGATCTCGCAGGCGCGGTGTACGCGATCGCCATCGAGAATCGGAGCGAGACGCCGGCGAAGCTCGCGATCGCGCTCGAGGGCGTACTCGGTCACCGCCAGCTGCGCGTGCGATCGCCGCGCGCTGCCGACGATGCGCATCGCGTCATCGAGGGAGATGAGCAGGTAGTCGTGCTTGAGGGAACCGCGCAGCCCGGCTTTGCAGCCCTCGCGATAGCCGCCGATGGCGATGCGAGCGTCGAGACACACGGAGGGGAGTCGCCACGCTTCACTATCCGCCGCGAGCTCGAGATCGCCGGCAGCGCGAAGGGAAGCGTCGCCTTCTTCATCGCCGCGGGCCCCGAGCGCGACGGCGCGGAAGCCACCGTCGCGTCGATGCGCCGGCGTGGGTGGAGCGATCTGTTGACCGTCACGCGCGATGCGCTGCAGCGCATGGAGCAGACGGTCGGACACGATGGCATCGACCGGCTCATCAATCGCAATCTTCTTTTTGCGTACTTCTACGCTGCGGGCCGCGCACTCGACGATGCGCACTTTTATCTCGTTCGCAGCCGCGCGCCGTGGAATGGCCACGGGATAACCGTGCGCGACTGGGAGGCGCTCTCCTGGACACTTCCCGCCATCCAGCTCGCCGATCCGTCGCTTGCGCGCGAGCTCCTGCTGCGCGCGAGTGAGCTTCACGGCTATGCACCGGGACTCGGTGTCCACTATCTCGACGGCACGCTCTTCGAGCCCGGCTTCTCGCTGGAGGGGCTCGCGTCCTTCGCGCTCGCCACCGACCGCTACATCCGCGAGACCAACGACGATCAGATCGTCGACGAGCCCGTGATCGCCGAGACGCTTTATGCATCGTGGGACGATCTGGCGGAGCGTCGCGACCTCCACGTGCCGCTTTACAAGACCGAGGTCACGCTCTCCGGCGAGCCAGCGGCGCACCCCTTCACGCTGCACGGCAACGCTGTCGTCGCACAGGCGCTGGAGATCTTTCGACGCACGCTCGACGAAGAGACTGCGCGGAAAGTCGAGGATCCGGACGCGGTGCGCGCTGCCCTCAAACGGCACTTCGCGGTTGGCAGTGGAGGGAAGGCATCCTTCGCTTCCTCGATCGACCTCGCGGGGCATCAGGCAACCGCGGACGATCCATACGCGTCCGCGTATTGGCTTCCGATGTACGATGCGATCGAGCGCCAGGATTCGGTGTATCGACGCACAGTGAAGGGAGTGGGCGCGGAGCCCCATCTTCTCGCGCAGCAGTGCGCGCGGCTCATGGGACCCGACGCCGCGGGGTTATTGCAGTGGCTGCGTCGCGCCCCCCTGGACAACGGCCTCGCCGCCGAGACGGTGGATGTCGAAGGCCGTGCGGTGACGAACGGCGGTGACGCTTCACTTGCGGGGCTGCTCGCGTGGTGCGTCTGGTACGCAGTGCATGCGCTTGGCGCGCGCCCCTAGCCGCCGTTTCCCCGCGCGACCCTCCGCCGGCAATCTCTACCCCCCCTGCGGGTTTGGTGGGGGTCAAGGCTGTCGTAGAGGCCGGGTGCGTAATAGTCTTACTGCGCATACCGGTCGCCGCCGCGACCAACGAACGGTACCCTCGCAATTCGCCTCCCGGCCACCGGCCGTGAGATCGGCGCAAGTCACACGAAGGAGAAGCCTGATGAATTTCGATCGTCTCGCGCGATGTCTGATGCTGGCCGCACTCGTGGCGCCGGCAGCAGTGGAAGCGCAAGGATTCGGTCTCAACGAAATCGGATCATGCGCGCTCGCTCGTGGCTTCGCGACGACGAGCGTTCCCTGTAACGACCCATCGGAGATCTACTGGAATCCTGCATCGACCACGGGGCTGCAAGGGTGGGGGCTCTACGTCGGCGCTGCTGCCGTGCAGGTGAACGGTGGCTTCAACGAGGACAGCACCGGCCGCAGCTACCCCGGTGACGTGCCCGTGAAATTTCCCCCGCACATCTTTCTCAACTACACGCCGAAGGGCGCCAACTGGGCGGTCGGCATCGGATCGTACGTGCCGTATGGACTCGTCTCGCAGTGGAAGCCGGATTTCCCGGGTCGCTTCGAATCACAGCGCGCGTCGCTCTCGAGCGACTACATCCAGCCCAACTTCGCGTATCGTTTCGCACCGGGATGGTCGGTTGGCGGCGGTCCGGTGTTCGGCTTCTCGCACGTCGAGCTCCGTCAGGGCATCGATCTCTCCACCGTTCCGGTTCCCGGCGGTGGGGGCGTCACCTTCGGCCAGCTCGGAATTCCCGCCGGCACGCAGTTCGCCTCGGCCAGCCTCAAGGGCAATGCGACGGCATGGGGTTTCAACGTTGGCGTGCACGGTAAGATCGGCGCGAATTGGCAGGTCGGTGCGCGCTATCTCTCCGAGCTCAAGTTCAAGTACAACAACGCGGACGTGCAGTTCACGCAGCAGCTGACGAATCTGACACTCGCCGCCAGCAACCCGCTCGGACTTCCCGCCGGCACCCCGATCGATGCGATCCTCTCTCCGCAATTCGCGCCCAACGCACCGTTCAGCGCGGGACAGAGCGTCAACACGCAGATCAATCATCCGCAGCAGCTCCAGGCCGGAATCGGCTACACGGGATTCACGAACACAACGCTCTCGGTCGACTACGCGTGGATCGACTACTCGTCGTTCAACTCGCTCAACATCGACTTCAACGGTCCGGCTGGCGACGCTGGCCTGAGCCGCACGCTGCTCGAGAATTACAAGAGCTCCAACTCTGTTCGCTTCGGCGTCGAGCATGCATTCGCGGCGGGCTTCCGCGGCCGCGCGGGCTTCGACTGGATCGGCTCACCCGCACCCGACATTACGGTGACGCCGCTCCTCCCCGACATGAATCGCCGCAACTACACGATTGGCATCGGGCTCCCGATCGGCGCGTCTTACACGCTCGACGCAGGCTATCTGCACGTCGACACGAGTGGACGCCGCGGGCGCATCGTCGCTCGCACCGCCGGCAGCCCCGAAGAGGGTGAGACGGCCGCTCAGTTGAACACCGGCTTCTACACGCTCAATGCAAACGTCTTCTCGCTCAGCCTCAAGGTAAATTTTTAACTCCACAGGGAGATCTCAGATGTTTTTGAACAGAAATCTCGCCAGCGGAGTGGCCGCGCTCGTCGTGGCTTCGGCGCTCATGGCCTGCAGCAATGACTCGAATGTGGTGGCGGTCAAGCCCGTCGATCCACTCTTCGAGAGCTACGTCTCCATCGGCAACAGTATCACCGCCGGCTTCCAATCCGCGGGAATCAACGACTCGACGCAGCGACAGAGCTACGCCGTCCTGATCGCGGCCGCGGCAAATACACACTTCCGAATTCCGCTGCTCAATCAGCCTGGGTGTCCGCCACCCATCGCGAACTTTCTCACGCAGGCGCGTGTCGGTGGTCCATCTGCACCGCCGTGCGCACTTCGGGCGGTTGAAGCAACGCCTGGACCGATCAACAATGTCGCGGTGCCGGGTGCCACGTCGCTCTCACCCACCGCTACCATCCCCGGCCCGGATACGCTCGTCGAGAATGCGCTCACGACCTTCATTCTCGGTGGCGAGACACAGGTCCAGCGAGCGGCCGAGGCGCGGCCGACGTTCGTGAGTGCCTGGATCGGCAACAACGACGTGCTCAACGCATCGCTCTCGGGGATCCTGCCCGCGACACCCGGCATCTCGAATGGCGTGACGTCGATCACGACGTTCACCACGAACTACAAGAATCTCGTCACCGGGCTCAAGGCGATTCCGACGATCAAGGGCGGCGTGTTGATCGGCGTCATCAACACTGCGAATGTGCCACTGCTCTTTCGGGCGGCTATTCTCGTCGCGAGTCCGGCGGCGAAGGCCGCGTTCGACGCCGCCGCCGGCACCACGACGTTCATCGATCCGCGCACCTGTCCGATCACCACCACGTCGCTGATCAACTTTCAACTCGCGGGCGCGATCCGCGCGGGCCAGCATCCGCCGCAGATCGAGTGCGAGGCGCTTCCTCCGCCGTACGTTCCGCTCGGCAATGTCTACGTGCTCGACGCGGCGGAACAGGCAGCCGTGGCGGACACCGTCACCGCCTATAACGCGCTGATCCAGGCGGAAGCGGACACGCTCGGCTTCGCGTACTACGATCCGAATCCGGCATTCGTCGCGCTCAAGCAGAGCGGAGATATTCCTCCGTTCCCCGATCTGACGCAGCCCACCGCAGCCTTCGGCGACTACTTCTCGCTCGACGGCATTCACCCTGCACGGAAGGCCCACGCTGTGCTCGCGAATAGCATCATCGACGTCGTCAACGCGAAGTACGGGACGAGCATCCCCCACACACCGATTCCCTGATTCCGTCGGCGTGACCTGCAATTCGGAGCGCTTTGCATATCGCGGTGCGCTCCGTTTTGCGTCCACCGCGAGTGCACGCGAATGACCGATCCGAAGTCGACGCCCGCGCAGAAGTGGAGCGCCGAAGGCTACGCACGCAATGCGCGCTTCGTCGCGGAGCTCGGTGAGCCCCTCGTCGACTGGCTCGATCCACAGCCTGGCGAGCGCGTGCTCGACGTCGGCTGCGGCGATGGTGCGCTCACGGCGTCGATCGTCGCACGCGGCGCCGACGTCATAGGCATCGACAGCTCGGCGGAGCTCATCTCGGCCGCCCGCGACCGCGGTATCGATGCACGCGTGGTCGACGCGTACGAGCTCTCCTTCGACGCGGAATTCGACGCCGCGTTTTCGAACGCCGCGTTGCACTGGATGCCCGAGGCGGATCGCG
>JBDTXL010000380.1:0-5671 GCA_040006195.1 Gemmatimonadota bacterium
CACGCGCGGCTGCGCGATCTCTTCGTTCAGCTCGAGTTCCACGGGCTCGCGAAAGACCACGCTGTCGTCGCGCCCGTCGTCGCTCGCGAGACGAGCTATGTCACGGTCGACACGCTCCCCGCTCTCGAAGCGCTGCTCGTTCGCGTTCGATCGGTGCCGTACATCGCGGTAGACACCGAAACCATAATTGAGCTGGGCAGTCCGCAGGTCGTCGACCCGCTTCGCTCGACAATGGTCTCGATCTCGATCGCAGTCGCATCCGGCGAGGCGTACTATCTACCGCTCAGGCATCGCGAGAGCCAGAACGCGCAGGGTGAGCTGATGGTCGATGTCTCGGGCGATCGTGCGCCCACCGATGCCCCCGAGGATCGGGGCCTCACACTCGGCGGCGACGAGCCCCCGCCGCCGAAGAAAAAAGTAGCGCGCAAGAAATCATCGGCCTCGAGCGAAGGCACTGGCATCGCCGCGCGCATGCTCTCGGAGAGAAAGCACGAGGTGCGGAATCTCCCGCCGCTCCTGTCCATCGAGATGGAGCCGCTCCGCGCGATGCTCGAAGATCCCTCGGTGCGGAAGGTTGCGCAGAATGCGAAATACGATCTTCTCGCGCTTCGCCGAGCGGGGGTAACGCTACGCGGACTCGACTTCGATACGATGATCGCGAGCTACGTGCTCGATCCGGGGCGCCGCTCGCATGGGCTCGATGTGCTCGCGATGGAATTCCTCGAGCACACGATGACGTCGTACGAGGATCTGTGCGGCAAGGGGAAGGGCGCGGTTCCGTTCGATGAGTGTCCCGTCGAAGCCGCACGCGACTATTCGTGCGAAGATGCGGACATGACCTTCCAGCTGCGCGCCATCTTCGAGCCGCAGCTCGAGACGTACGCGCTTCTCCCACTCTTCAACGACATCGAGATTCCGCTCATCGATGTCCTCGCCGACATGGAGTGGGCAGGGATCGCGATCAACCGGGAGTGGTTCGCGTCACTCAAGGAGCGCTTCGCTCGCGAGCGCCAGCGCGTCGAGCAGGAGATCTACGTTACCGCGGGAACGGAGTTCAACATCAACTCCAATCTCCAGCTTCGCCAAATTCTCTTCGAGCGGCTCGAGCTCCCGATGCTCAAGCGCACCGCGACCGGGCCCTCTACCGATGCGAGCGTGCTCCAGGAGTTGGCGGAGATGGGACACGTGCTACCCGAGCAGCTGATGGAATATCGAGAGCTCTCGAAACTCGAGAACACCTACATCGATGCGCTGCCCGTGCTCGTGCATCCCCTCACGCAGCGAATCCACACGTCGTTCAACCAGACAGTCGCGACAACCGGTCGTCTGTCGTCGAGCGATCCGAATCTGCAGAATATTCCGATCCGGAGAGAGCTCGGCCGGGACATTCGCCGCGGCTTCGTGCCGCGCGAAGGCTGGTCGCTGATCGCCGCCGACTATTCACAGATCGAGCTGCGCCTGCTCGCACATCTCTCCAATGATCCGGCGTTCGTCAGCGCCTTCCGCGCCGGCGGCGACATTCACCGGCAAACGGCGTCGATCATCTTCGGTGTTCCGCTCGAAGAGGTCACCTCCGAAATGCGCGGGCGTGCCAAGACGATCAACTTCGCGACGATCTACGGCCAGGGCGCGAACGCACTCTCGAGACAGCTGCGCATCGATCATGCGGAAGCACGCCGCTTCATTGATGAGTATTTCGAGCGCTTCAAGGGAATTCGCGAATATCTCGACTCGATGGTCGGGTTCGCGCGCGAGCACGGCTACGTGCAAACGATCTTTGGGCGCCGCAGATACATCCCGGAGCTACGCGACCGGAACTTCAACGTACGCGCCTTCGGCGAACGTACCGCGACGAACTCGCCGATTCAGGGCTCGGCGGCGGATCTGATCAAGATCGCGATGATCCACATTCACGCGCTCTTCGCTCGCGAGAAGATCGAATCGAGGATGATTCTGCAAGTGCACGATGAGCTCGTGTTCGAAGCGCCGCCGTCGGAGGTGGACTACGTCGCGTCGCTCGTGCAGCAGGAAATGCAGGAGGCCGCCACGCTTTCGGTCCCGCTGGTCGTCGACCTCGGAATTGGTAGCAATTGGCTCGAAACGAAGCAGTAGGGCGCCGCTGAGGGGTTGGGCGAGACGTTGGAAACGACCGATCGTCAGTAGTCACAAGCTCCAGCATTGTGCTGGGCTCGCGCCACGCGTAGCATGGACGCGCCACTCTCCGTTAGCGCACCCTCACTCGGCTCGTACCGAACGAATGCTCACTCGTCGTCGCCGCGGGTTCTCACTGATCGAGCTTTTCGTGGTGCTGGTCGTCATCAGCATCCTCGTAGGCCTGGCCATCCCGCGAATGCACGGCTTCAAGCATCAGTTCTATCTCACGACCATGATTTCCGACCTCCGGAATCTAGCCGCGACCGAAGAAGGCTACTGGAGCTCGGTCGATTCATACTCGTCGGATCTCAACGCCCTGCGTTTTAATTTGACCCCCGGCGTTTGGGTCACGTTCGTTCAGGCAGACAGTGCGGGATGGTCGGCTACGGCCACACACGACGACGACACGTCCCATTGCGCGATTTACTACGGAAATGCCCCACCGCTCCCGCCCGCCACGGTCAAGAATTTCATCGGCTGTAGCAAGTAGACGCTTCTCCGGATTCTTGCAGATTGCCGAAAGACTGGCAAATCGACCGGTCACATTTGCCGATTAGGGCTGGCTGTTGAGAGGTAAGTCGTTACTTCACAGTGATTTGGGCTAGCGTACTCAAGAAGGCACCTCCCTTGCCTTGTACTCCACTGCGGTCAACTTCGCGAACTCACGGTGGAGCAACACATGACCAATAGTCGGAAGTCGGGGTTTACCCTCATTGAGCTGCTCATCGTCGTCGTGATCATCGGCATTCTCGCCTCGATCGCGATTCCAAAGTTCGCGTCGACGAAAAGCCAGGCGTTTCTCGCCGCCATGCGCAGTGACCTGCGCAACCTCGCGACGGCCGAGGAGGGCTATTACTACTCGAATAGCGCCTACAGCAGCAACCTGACGCAGCTCAACTTCCTGACCTCGACCGGCGTTACCGTCACCGTGCCGGAAGCGACGGCGGGCGGCTGGTCCGGCTCGGCGACGCACATCTCGCTCGGCGCCGAGAAGTGCACGGTATATTTCGGGACTGCTGCGGCGGTCGCGCCTTCGACACTCGAGGGGCGAATCACCTGCAACTGATCCGCTCACGGTCTTTCGCGCGTGACCAGCGACTCGATCAATCGAAACAGCCCACTCGGTGATCGTCCGTATCGCGAGTTCGCGTTGCGGCGAGAAGGGATGATCTTCGCAATGGACGGCGGACTCTGGCTTCACCGGCACGTGTGGAATGGTCGCCCAATGGCGCACCTGGTGTCTACCGATCGAGAGCGCCTGTTGACGTACGGCCGCTCCGTCGGGCTTCCCGCCCGCCGCCTTCAGGAAAAACCGCTCAGGGATCCGCGCACCGGCGAGCTCCGGGAAGCATGGCACTGGGATCTGGTGGGCGAGCTTCTCCCGCCACGATGACCTGGTGCGCACGTTGACGCATGCCTCGCGTCGGAGAAGATTGATTCCCATGTCCGTCCGCGGAATTTCCACATGCGTCATCATTCTCGCTGCACTCAGCGCATGTGAGCGCAAGGCGCCTGCGAAGCCAGCGGACTCGGTTGCACAGCAGCCCTCCTCGACTCCGGATACTCAAACGGCGCGCCTGCGGGCGATTCCGTCGACATGGGATACGAGCGCGGGGCCAGTGATGTTCGTGCGCGGGAATACGGCTGCCGAAGCGTTCGTGGTGTTTCCGACGGTGACGGACAGCACGCCGTCGGATGCCGTGCACTTCGATTCCGCACTCGCGCGAAACACCGCAGTGGAGCTCTTCCAGCGTGGAAGCGGCGGCGACTCGGCACGCGTCAGCGCGATGGCTGGTGGCGAGTGGAACGCCGATCAGTGCATCGAGTGGCCAGCGGCGAAATTACAGAGTGCGGTGAGCAGCGATGCGACTACCGGATGGACCGTCGCCTTTCTGAAGGGGCGCGCGAAGTCGCTCGCGCTCGACACCGTCGAGTCGATGCCGCATGCGGACTCCGCACGGCTCGCGGCCGACATCACGCGTCTCGTCTCGACTTCTCCGAACGATACGGCGCGTACTTTCCGCGGCATTCCCTTCTCCGTTCGCACTGCGTATCGATTTACGCCTGTTGCCGGGATCGAGAGTGTCGTCGCCGATGTCGTGCGCACGCTCAATCAGGAAGCAAATCCGCTCGAAGAACATACACTCGTCGTCGGCGAACGTCCGGCAGGCTCGAATGCGCCGTATCGACTTGCGTACAACGAGGTGACAGCAGGCTCCGATGAATCGCTCGAGAGCTCGGACGTACTCGCAGCCGTGTCGATCGGTGTGCCCGCGCACATTTACCTCGTGCTCGCGCGCGAGGGGTACGAGTCGAATGCGTATGCGATGCTCGAGCGGCAGGCCGACGGACGGTGGCGGCTGCGCTGGACCAGTGCGCACACGGGATGCTGAGCGACTAGCGCGCTACGCGCGCACGAGTCGAACGACGAGCACTTCTGCCGGACAGCCGATGCGCAGCGGGAGCACGACGCCGACACCCGTCGTGACGTAGAGCGGCACGGGCGATCGCGTTATCCATCCGCTCGCGGATGACGCATCGCATACGGTGCAGTGACGAGAGGGTGCGCCGATGAGCGGAAGGACGATCTGTCCGCCGTGCGTGTGTCCCGCGAGCACGAGATCCGCGCGCGCGGACGGTGTGAGCTCGAGCGCTCCATCGGGATTGTGAGAGAGAATGACGCGCGGGATGTCGCTCGCGAGCGCGCTGCATCCGCCATCGGGATCGATACGCCCGTGCGTCCAGTCGTCGACGCCGCCGATGCCGAGCTTTGCCTCTCCTCGCTCGACGACGATGCAGTCGTTCACGAGCACGCGCGCGCCGGTCGACTCGAGCCACGCCACGACCTTCGCGGGATCGTAGTCGTAGTCGTGATTGCCGAGGATGGCGATGACTCCGTCGCGCGCGCGCAGCTGCTGGAGCGCCGAGGTCATTCGCGGAAGCGCCCACTCGTACAGCCGGTGCGAGAGCGCGCGCAGCTTCGTGTGTGACAGGGCGTAGTCGCCGAGTATGACGGTGAGGTCGGGCGACGCATCGTTGGCGAGATGCACTGCGTGCGCGATGAGGCGCGAGGGTGCAATCGTTCCACCGTAGTGGAGATCGCTCAACACCGCAATCGTGTAACCTTCGAGCGCTGGCGCCAGGTCGGCGACGGGTGCCTCGACGCGCGTAACACGGAGCGCGATCGGTGTCATGAGCACGACGTACGCGAGGGCGGTGAGGAGCACGAGCGCGGCGGCCGAGAGCGCGACGGCGATCATGAGGTCGAGCTCAGGGAATGCGCAGAAGCGGCGCGCTCACAACCCGGTGGGAACGTCGATGAAGACTGTGGGAAGCTCGAAGGTGCGAGCGACGTGCTCGAGGAGCGCGAGCACGCCAAACGTTTCGGTTGCATAGTGTCCGGCGTAGATAACGACCAGGCCCATCTCGTCGGCATCAACGGCGGTCCAGTGCGGGCCTTCCCCGACGATCAGCGTGTCGATGTTCATCTCGACCGCTTCGCGCAGCGTGTCGGCCG
>JBDTXL010000381.1:0-3789 GCA_040006195.1 Gemmatimonadota bacterium
GCAATCTTGGACAGAACGTCGTCGTGATGCCGCGCGTGACGCTCGGGCGCAACGTGAAGGTGCAGAACAACGTGAGCCTCTACGAGGGCGTGATCTGCGAGGACGATGTGTTCCTCGGCCCATCGATGGTGTTCACGAATGTCTACAATCCGCGCAGCCACGTGTCGCGCAAGAACGAGTATCGCGAGACGCTCGTGCGGAAAGGCGCGTCGATCGGTGCCAACGCGACGATCGTCTGTGGCAACACGCTCGGCGAGTACTGCTTCGTCGGCGCGGGGGCTGTGGTGACGCGCGATGTGCCGGCATATGCGATGGTGGTGGGCGTGCCGGCGCGGCTGGTGGGGTGGGTGTGTCAGTGTGGCGAGAAGTTGCCATTGCTGGCGCGGGTGCCGGACGCGGTTCGGGTGCAGTGCGAATCGTGCGGCGAGCGGTATGCGGGCGGTGGCGAGGGGATAGTGCCGATCGCCGTGGTGTGAACGAGAGGCGGGATGTGAAGCGAGCCCCCGGTGCCGAATGGCAACGGGGGCTCGATTGCATCATGATCGCGCAGGGACTTGAACCCCGGACCTCTGGTATGTGAGACCAGCGCTCTAACCAGCTGAGCTACGCGACCGAGCGCGACGGCGACGCCACCGCGGTAGAGCAAAAAATGTAATGCGGGCTCAAAGGGCGGGGTAGTGGCGACGGCGTCGACTGGAGGATAGTGTTTCGGCGCTGGCAACGGTAACCCAAACCGGAACAACTGCATGGCACTCCTGTCCTTCCTGGATCGCGATCGCATCATTGCGAAGCCCGGTTTCAACCGCTGGCTCGTTCCACCCGCCGCGCTCGCGATCCATCTGTGCATCGGCCAGGCGTACGCGTTCAGTGTCTTCAATAAGCCTCTGACGAAGCTCGTCGCCGTGAGTCAGCTCGCGCCCACCGACACGCTGCGCGCGCTCTCGCAGTCGAGGCTCGTCGATGCGCTCACGGCTGCGCCGACCGACTGGTCGATCCCGACCATCGGCTGGGTGTTCAGTCTCGCGATCGTCTTTCTCGGCTTGTCGGCCGCGACTTTCGGTGCATGGCTCGATCGGGTCGGACCGCGCAAGGCCATGTTTGCGAGCGCACTGTGCTTCGCCGGCGGATTCTTCGTCGGCTCGGTGGGCGTGTACTACCATCAATTCTGGCTGCTGCTTGCGGGATACGGTGTGCTCGGCGGTATCGGTCTGGGGCTTGGCTACATCTCGCCGGTCTCGACGCTGATCAAGTGGTTCCCCGACAAGCCGGGAATGGCGACCGGCCTCGCGATCATGGGCTTCGGCGGCGGCGCGATGATCGCAGCGCCGCTGTCCGTGAAGCTGATGGAGATCTTTCACGGGATGCATCACGGACTCGGCGTTACTGGTACGTTCGTGACGCTCGGTGCCATCTATCTCATCTACATGATGTTCGGTGTGTTCACCGTGCGCGTGCCGGCGCCGGGATGGCTGCCGCGCGGCTTTGATCCGGCGAAGCACACGGGGAAGCTCGTCGCGAGCTACAATGTGTCCGTCGACAATGCGTGGAAGACGCCTCAGTTCTGGCTGCTGTGGGTGATGTTGCTCGTCAACGTCACGGCAGGGATCGGTGTGTTGAGCCAGGCGTCGCCGATGAGCCAGGACCTTTTTCCCGGACGCGTTACCGCCGTCATCGCGGGCGGCTTCGTCGGCCTCCTGAGTATCGCGAATATGGCGGGACGTTTCGGTTGGTCGTCGTTTTCCGACGTCATCGGACGCAAGGCCACGTACCTCGCGTTCTTCACACTTGGACCGCTCCTCTACATTCTGATTCCGCAGAGCGGTCGCATTCAGAGCGTTGCGCTGTTCGTGCTCTGCTGCTTCCTGATTCTCACTATGTACGGCGGCGGCTTCGCGACTATTCCGGCGTATCTGCGCGACCTGTTCGGCACTCGGCAGGTGGGGGCGATTCACGGCCGTCTGCTGACCGCATGGTCGACGGCAGGCGTGCTCGGGCCCGCGCTCGTGAGTTATCTCGGGAAGTATCAAACTGATCACGGAGTTCCGAAGGCGCATCAGTACGACCTCACCCTGTACATCATGGCGGGGCTGCTGCTCGTCGGCCTCGTGTGCGATCTCCTGGTGCGGCCGGTCGACGCGAAGTACCACGATCTGGACGGCCCCGTGACGGGCACGAGGGCGACGCCCACACTAACGACGGAGCCTACTCGTGGCTGATGATGTGCGATTCTCGAGTGCCGCCTCGAGTGCGACCTCGCCCGCGGAGAACAGCCACAAAGGGTGGGTCATGCTGTCGTGGACCTTCGTACTGGTGCCGCTCACTTGGGGCTTCACGCAGACGCTGATCAAGGCGGCGGCGCTGTTCACGTAGTACGATTCCGCTCGAATAAAACGCACGAGCAGGAACAGATCGCGAGCGCGAACAACTCGGATCTGCACCGATGGTCTTCGTTCACGGGCTTTGGCGTCTACCCACGAGTTGGGACCGGTGGGCCGCGGTGTTCGAAGAGGCGCGCTTCGCCGTCCTCGCTCCTGGATGGCCGGATGATCCCGAGACAGTTGCCGATGCGAACGCGCATCCCGACGTCTTCGCGAGCAAGACTGTGAGTCAAGTCGCGGATCACTTCGACGAGATCATCCAGAAGCTCGGTCGGCAGCCGGCCGTCATCGGACATTCGTTCGGCGGGCTGCTCGCGCAGATCCTCGTCGGACGCGGCCGCTCGGCCGCGACGGTTGCGATCGATCCCGCGCCGTTTCGAGGCGTGCTGCCGCTTCCATTCTCAGCGCTCAAATCCGCGTTTCGAGTGCTATCGAATCCGGCGAACTGGCATCGTGCCGTGCGCCCCACCTTCGAGCAGTTTCGCTTTGGCTTCGCGAATGCCGTGAGCGTAACGGAATCGCATCAGCTGTACGAGACGTTCGCCGTCCCCGCGCCGGGTGCTCCGCTCTTTCAGTCCGCGACCGCGAATCTCAACCCGTGGACGGAAGCGCAGGTCGACCTGAACAACGACGAGCGCGGACCGCTGCTCTTCGTCTCGCGAGAAAAGGACAACACCGTGCCGTGGGGATCACCAGCGCATCGTTCAAGGAGCACCAAAACAATCCTGGCATCACCGAGATCGTCGAGATCAAGAACCGCGGTCATGCGCTCACGATCGACAGCGGCTGGCGAGAGGTCGCGGATACGGCACTCGCATTCATCCAGCGCTTCGTGTAGCGGACCGCCGAGAGAAAGCAACGGCCGTGCGAGCAACTTGCTCGCGCGGCCGTTTCGCGTATGGGCCCTGCAGGGATCGAACCTGCGACCGTTGGATTATGAGTCCACTGCTCTAACCATCTGAGCTAAGGGCCCTTCGTTTTTAGAAGCTACAGACTTTGCGCGATCTCAGAAAGCGTCGCGCACTACCCCCGCGCCGACACCTCATCGTACGCCGCGAGCACCTCCGCACCACTCACCGTCGCCGCGCCCAGCTTCCCAACCTCGACCCCCGCCGCGAAGTTCGCGACCACCGCGGCTTCGGCCACCGTGGCACCCGCCGCGAGCATCACGGCCAGATACGCAGTCACCGTGTCGCCCGCGCCCACCACATCGTACACCTCGCGCGCCGTCGTCGGCACTCGCACCGTCTCTCCCTTCGCGCCCACGAGCACCATCCCGCGCTCGCCGAGCGTGAGAAGCAGATTCGCGACGCCGAGCCGCTGCACGAGAGCAGGCAGCGTCTCCGGATGCTCGACGTCCATGGTTGCGCCGAGCGCTGACTCGAGCTCGCGGCGGTTGGGCTTGAAGATC
>JBDTXL010000382.1:0-3545 GCA_040006195.1 Gemmatimonadota bacterium
GCTGATCACGTTCGTGCCGGATCGACCCGGCCACGACCTCCGCTACGCGATCGACTCTGGCAAGATCACGCGTGAGCTGGGCTGGGCACCGCGCGAAACGTTCGAGAGCGGTCTGCGCGCAACGGTTCGCTGGTACCTCGAGCAACGCGAATGGTGGGAGCGCGTCCGTTCAGGCGCGTATCGGGGCGAGCGCCTTGGACTGGGCGCTGGCGGACGGGTGGCGGCATCCACCGTGGCACCGGCATGACAGGGTGCAAGGGGATCATCCTCGCAGGCGGATCGGGGACGCGGCTGTACCCGATCACGCGGGTACTGAGCAAGCAGCTCTTACCGGTATACGACAAGCCGATGATCTACTATCCGCTGTCGGTTCTGATGCTCGCGGGCATCCGCGACGTGATGGTCATCTCCACGCCGTCGGATCTGCCACGCTTCGAGCAGCTGCTCGGTGACGGATCCGAATGGGGGATGTGCTTCCAGTACGCGGTACAGCCCGCGCCCGATGGGCTGGCACAGGCATTCATTATCGGGCGAGACTTCGTGGGCCGCGACAGCGCCGCACTCGCGCTCGGAGACAACATCTTCTACGGGCATGGCCTCAGCCAGATCGTACAGGACGCATCGGCAGAGACGAAGGGCGCGACGATCTTCGGCTACTGGGTCCGCGATCCAGGACGATACGGCGTGGCCGAGCTGCGGGCGGACGGCCGCGTCGCGAGCATCGAGGAGAAACCGGCGCATCCGCGTTCGAACTACGCGGTCACGGGTCTCTACTTCTACGACAACGACGTCCTCGACATCGCCGCGAGCCTGCAGCCCTCGGCGCGCGGAGAGCTGGAGATCACCGACGTGAACCGCACATATCTCGAGCGCGGCCGGCTACGAATGCGAGTTCTTGGTCGAGGCATGGCCTGGCTCGACACGGGCACGCACGAGTCGCTGCAGGAAGCATCGAACTTCATCGAGACGATCGAGAAGCGGCAAGGGCTGAAGGTGTCGTGCCCGGAGGAGGTCGCATTTCGAATGGGCTTCATCGACGCGGAGCAGGTGAGACGTCTGGCGGCGCCACTCGGAACGAGCGCCTATGGTGCGTACCTTCTGGATCTCGTCGATCGAGCGGACCACCTGTGAACGTCGCCGCGGGATCGCTGCCGGGCGTACTGATCTTCGAGCCACCTAGCTTTCCGGACCCGCGCGGGATGTTCCGAGAGCTGTACAACGCACCGCGCTACGCCGACGCCGGACTTACGCAGCCGTTCGTTCAGGACAATCTGTCTCGGTCGGTGCAGCACACGCTGCGCGGCCTGCACCTCCAAAACCCGGGAGCGCAGGGCAAGCTCGTGATGGTGCTCGAGGGCGCGGTGTACGACGTCGCGGTGGACGTCCGGCGTGGATCGCCAACGTTCGGCCGCTGGGAGGGGTTCGAGCTGAACGCGGAGAATGGTCGACAGGCCTACCTGCCGCCCGGATTCGCGCACGGCTTTCTCGTTCTGAGCGACAGCGCACTGGTCATGTACAAATGCACTGCGCTTTACAGTCCGAGCGACGAGCTGTGCGTTCGGTGGGACGACCCCGCGATTTGCATCGTGTGGCCAGTGGGAAAACCAGTGCTCTCGGCGCGCGACGCCAGCGCGCCGTCGCTCGAGCAGATTCCGCTCCAGCGCCTGCCGCGCTTCGAAGCGTCCCCGTGAGCGCCCCGGACATTCGGCCGCCGACTATCCTGCTGACCGGTGCAGCCGGTCAGGTGGGATTGGAGCTGCGTCGCAGCCTCGCTCCCCTCGGACACGTCGTCGCACTGTGCCGCTCTGAGCTCGACCTGGCCCGGCATGAGCGCATTGCCGAGATCGTCGAGGCGGTGGCGCCTGCGGTGATCGTGAATGCGGCCGCCTACACTGCGGTGGACCTGGCCGAATCCGAGCGAGATGCCGCCTTCGCGATCAACGCCACCGCGCCGCGCCTGCTCGCCGAGTCCGCAGCGCGTGCGGGGGCGGCGATGGTGCACTTCTCGACCGACTACGTCTTCGACGGCACGAACACGACCGCGTACCTCGAGGATGATGCGCCGGCTCCGCTCGGAGTGTACGGCGGCAGCAAGCTTGCGGGAGACCAGGCAGTGATCGACGCCGGTGTCCCCTATCTCGTGTTGCGAACGAGTTGGGTGTATGCGGCGCGGGGTCGCAACTTCCTGCGCACGATGCTGCGTCTCGCGCACGAGCGCACCGAACTGGCCGTGGTCGCCGACCAGTTCGGGGCTCCCACGCCCGCCCGATTGATCGCCGATGTCACCGCGCAGCTGCTCGGGCATGGGAACGGCCCGATGGGCTTTCGCTTCCCCTCACGGCTGAGCGGCATCTACAACGTGACGGCGAGAGGGGTCGCGAGCTGGTACGACTTCGCCAAAGTCATCCTCGCGCGCGATCCGCGGCGCGAGTGCCAGACGGTCCGTCACATTCGCGCGATCACGACGGCAGAATATCCCACTGCTGCCCGCCGACCGGCGAACTCTCGCCTCGATCCGGGCAAGCTCGAACGGACGCTCGGGATTCGTATGCCCGAATGGGAAGCGCAGCTCGATACGATCATGCGGGAGTTGCCGATGCAGGAACCTGCGTAGCGAGGCCGGCTCGCGTCTCCAATGCGAGCAAGGACGCGCTCCCGCCGAGCTACCCTATCCCGCGGTCGTCCCGTGCAGGATTCCGCCGCGTACTCGCACAGCCCTGGGCGATGCGCCCGGAAGCGGCGTGAGACGAAGCTGCCGCTGCCAGGTGAACTGCAGCGGCGCGACGAGTGACAGCTGCCTCCCGCCGCGCATCACGGTGATCGGAATCATGGCGCTCTTGGCATCACCGTAGCGCGCGCGGAGGTGCTGCGCGAGCGCCGGCGCATCGACCGCGAAGTCGCCGACTCGCACGAGATCATCGCCCGGCTGCACGCCCGCCTGCTCCGCCGTCGATCCCGGCGCGACGGCGTTGACGCGCGTCCCGTTGCCGTCCTGCCCCATCGTGACACCGAGCAATGGAACGCGCGTGGAATCGGCGAGCAACTGCATCGCTGCGAGCGGTAGCAGGCTCGACCACGGATATGGATCGCGTCCGTCCACGTAGCGCGCGTTGAATTCCGAGAACGACTTGCCTCCGGCCGCGCTCTCGACCGCCTTCCACCATTGGTCACCCGTGAAGCCTTTCCCCGCCTTGTATGCGTCGCGATAGAGCCCGCGGAGCACGTCGTCGAGCGAGTGGTGGTTGTCGCTCGCATCGCGGATCATGATGTCGAGCATGAGTCCCGCGAGAGAGCCTTTCGGATAGTAGGCGTCCGCCGTTCCATCGGTAGGATGAATCCACGCCGAGAGCGATGCGTCATCGAGGCCGAACGCGGGGAGCGCGGCGACCTCGCCGATTTTTCCGGCCGTCGTCGCGAAAAAGGCCGCGCTGTCGCTCACGCCGCTACGCACGAGCGCGAGGTCGGCGTAGTAGTCGGTAACTCCTTCGCTCACCCAGAGCCACGTCGTCGGCTGCTCGTGCGCGTACTGGTACGGCCACATATCC
>JBDTXL010000383.1:0-4229 GCA_040006195.1 Gemmatimonadota bacterium
CGCGACGACTGCTCGATGAGCGCGTTCAACCCTATCGGCCTCGACGTGAGCGAGCGGATGAGCTTGAGTCCCTCGCGATATTCGTGGCCGTGGACGTACGTCAGCGAGATCGGCTGCACGACTCCGATCGCTCCCGCCTCCGACGCCGCCGCGACGAGCTCCGGATTGCTGCATGGATACATCGCACCGCAGATGAGCGGCACCTCGATGCCCACCTGACGCGTGAATTCCGTCGCGATCGACGCGATGCCCGCGCGCGCCGTCATTTCGCCGGCGCTGGCCCGACGAGCCAGTGCGCCGTCGCGCGGGCGACGACGTCGCCCTTGGCATCGACGATGTCCGCCGTGAAATCGTGCGTGCCGCTCACCGTCGCATCGAACGCCGGCGCCGTGCACTCCGCCGTCAGCAGCCCACGCGCCTTCTTCAGATATTCCATCGACAGTCCCGTGACGATGCCGCGCGCTCCGTCAGGCATCGCCAGCGTCATCGCGAGCCCCGTTGTGAGCTCGCCGAGATTCATCAGCGCGATCGCGTGCACGGAGTGCAGATGATTTCGCACGGCACGCCGATCACGCATTTGTATCCTGGCGTACCCTGGACGAAGCTCAATGACGTGCGGGTTGATGCTCCCCGAATACGGGATCATGAAACCGAGGAGTCTGCTGAATATCGCGCGTCCGCCCGGTAGCGGACGTAGCCGCTCCCATTGTGCGCGAAGCGCCGTCCCCGGTGAATGAGAGCTTGCCATCACAGGATGCTATCGGCGCATCGAAGTCGCGGCAAGCGTGCACGAACTTCGTGTGTGCGCAGAGCGCTGGTACATCTCATGCTTTTCTCTGTGCAGAAATCAGGGAAGAATTCCTGGTCAACCGATGTCTTAGGAAGAACGCGGCACGGCGGTTCAGGCAATTCGTCAGCGCGGAACCGCAACTGCCGATGAGCCGGGATCACTCACCGCGTGGCACTCCATCGGCGACGCCGACATCGACCGCGCGGGCTCAGTTCACGTCTCCGACGCACCGGGCGATCGCGGTACCGAGCTCCTCGTCTAGCTCACTTACGAGGCATTCGGCGCTCATTGAGTCGGGAGTCATCCCGACGATCATCGGTCAGTCGACCGGCGAAGGACGCTATGAGGAGGACGCATGCAGGCGCTGTGCTATGAATCGGTCACCAGCGTCGCGGTCAAGGAGGTGCCGGATCCCGAGATGCTGTACGGTTGACCTTCCGCAACGGCCAGTGCGACGTCCACAAGATCATGCCAAAGCTCCTCGACACCATTCTCGACGGCAAGATCGATCCGTCGGAGATCATCTCACACCGCCTTACACTCGCTGATGCACCGCGTGCCTACGACATCTTCAAGAACAAGGAAGAAGGGTGCGTGAAGGTCGTGGTAAAGCCCTGAGCTCGAGTCACGATGTGACGAGTGCAGAAACGGCCACCGAACATCCGGTGGCCGTTTCATATCAATTCGCGATCTGCGTGCGTTCAGGGATTGGGCGGAATCGTAAGCGTCACCGTTTGACCCGGCTGCACATTGAGGGAATTGCTCACCGGCGCGCGGTTCGATCCGATCGGCTCGGCGAGAATCCGAATCGAGTTCGCAGGTCCGATGATGTACGCCGGAATCACGAAGTCCTGATTCGTGTTGCCCGTAACTGTGCCGAGCCGCTGGCGGCTTCCGCCGTCGCTCAACACGTAGATCGTCATGTCGAGAAAGGCGCGGTTCTCGACGCGGAGATGCGATTCGAGCTGTGGGCCGTTATCGTCGCGCCCTGGCGTTGCATTGTGACTGCATGCTGCAACCGTCGCGATCGTGGCGATCAGAGCTGCGAGCTTAGCGAGCTGGAGTTTCATATCGTGCTCTCTTGCCTCGGTTGGAGTGATGCGATTCTTCTGCATACACCGGTATGCAGCCGGCGTACCACGGCATGACGAGAAACACAGCTCCCGCCGATCAGTCGCCGTTCGCGCGCCCTTCCTTCTTGCCTCGGCGCGCGCCGATTGATGACGGTCCCCAGGCAGGCGCGTCGCTCGCCGGGAACGATTCCTCCGACGCCTCGTCCACGCGCGCGTTGCTGGAGAGCTGCGCAAGCTGCTCGATGAGCGCGCTGCAGAACGCGGGAAGATCGTTCGCCGATCGACAGGTAATCAAATGCTGGTCGCGGTTGACGGCGCGATCGGCATAGATCCCGCCCGCCGCCTCGAGCGCCTCGCGCATCTCGGCCGGCACCGCAAGCGTCCGGCCGCGCACGACCTTCGCAGCGATGAGCAGGGAGCAGGCTGAGCCAATAGTCGCTATCGTTTTGTCGAGCTCCGAAAAGGCAGTGACGAGCGCCTTCGACCCTTCATCGTTCGCCAGTGCTCCGAGGCTGACGCCTCCGCCAGGGATCACGAGCGCCGCGAAGTCGCGCGCCTCGACATCCCCCACCAGCGAGTCCACGGTGAACGAATCGGCGCCTTCGCTTCCTTCCATAGACCCGATCGCGCCGTTCTCGAACGAGGCGATGCTCGCCGTCGCCCCGGCTTGCCGCACCGCGTTGAGCGGCGCCTCGAGCTCGATCTGCTCCACCCCATTGGCGCACAGGAAGGCGACCTTCACCTGCTCGAGTGGTAACGTCATGATCATCCTCAGCCGGTTTTGATTCGCTCGACAGCTTTCGCGTGTCCCACATCTGAAATCTAAACCGGCAGTTTCGGTGCCGCTCGCTTAGGCAGTCCGACGCTTGCATTTGCAGGCGCGAATCCCATTAGGAGTCGAATGGCGACGCGGAAGAAGAGTGGCAACCGCAATTCGACGGCGCGCGCGCCCGCGACACATTCCCGGTGGCGCAGCGCCATGCGGATGCACACGACATGGTGTCGGCCAGCGCTGCCTGCTCATTCCGGGCCGCTCAGCGGGCCAACGTGGCCGGCTAGCGCTCCACCCTGCTTCCCTATCGGGGGGCCCGCGCGCGTCCGATATTCCACGCGTGCCCCTCGTCCCCTTGTTCGGCCATGAGGCGCTCCGGCGCCGGCTGGCAGAAAGCACGTCGAAGTCCGCGCTCCCAGCGAGTCTGCTCATCGAGGGACGCCGCGGAATCGGAAAGCAGCGTCTCGCGCTCTGGCTCGGCCAGCTCCTGCTCTGCAATGGCGAGGGCGAGCGCCCATGCGGTAAGTGCACGAGCTGCCGCTACACCGCGGAGCTCGTACACCCGGACCTGCGCTGGTTCTTTCCACGCCCGCGCGATGCGAACGCTGACCCCACCGCGCAGGCAATTCTCGAAGATCAGGCCGAAGCGGTACGCGTGCGCGTCGCCGACTTCGGACTCTACGCGCCGCCGAGCGGCAGCGACGCGATCTTCGTGGCAACGGTGCGCGCGCTCGTTCAGTTCGCGGCGTACAGTCCAAGCGTCGCGAAGCGGAAGGTCATCATTGTGGGCGACGCCGAGCGCATGGTTCCGCAGGAGGGCGCCGATCAGGCGGCGAATGCGTTCCTCAAGCTGCTTGAGGAACCGCCGGCCGACACGACGATCATCCTGACGTCGAGCGAGCCCGGTTCGCTGCTGCCGACCATTCGCTCGCGCGTGGTCTCGGTGCGCGTGGCTCCGCTCCCCAACAGTGCGATCACCGCGTTCCTTCACGACCCACACGTCCAACAAGCGCTCGGCGAGCTCGACCTCCCCGAATCCGAGGAGGAGCGCGTCGCGATCGCCGCCGGGGCGCCGGGAACGCTGCTCGGCGTGACGGCGAGCGGCGAAGCAATGAAGATCGCGAAGTCGATTCTCGCAGCTACCAGCGGATCGCGCGCTGACCGGATTCGCGTGGCGTTCGCGCTCTCATCTGCAGGGGCGCGAGGGGGCTTCTCCGAGCTGCTCGATGCCCTGACCGTGGCGCTGCACGGACGGATCCGGGAGGCCTCGATTTCCGGGGATTCCCACGCCGGCGAAGCGGCCAGCAAGGCGATCGATCTGGTGGAGGGCGCAAAGTTGCGCGCGAGTGGCAACGTGAACCCGCAATTGATAGCGAGTGCAATGATTCGTGCCATGAGCGAGCTCTAGCATGGCAGAGCTCAGCCATGCAGATTCCAACGGTCGGGCAAAGATGGTTGACGTGTCGGATAAGTCCGTTACGACTCGATATGCCCGCGCCACGGGCAATATCCGAATGAAACCCGAAACGCTCGAGGCAATTAGCAGGAACTCGCTCGCCAAGGGAGACGTACTATCTGTAGCCCGGATCGCCGG
>JBDTXL010000384.1:0-1972 GCA_040006195.1 Gemmatimonadota bacterium
CAGGAATTGGCCGCCGTCGATACGCATCCGCTCGCGGCGACGGCCGCGCAATACGTTGGCCTGCTTCCGCTGATCCCGCTCGCCGGCTTTCTGGTGAATGGCGCGCTTTCGCTCATCCCCGCGTACAAGGCCGGGCCGGGCGATCCGTCGGCCACGGGGCACGGAGATGATCACGGTACGGCAGAGGCGCACGCCGTCGAGCACGGGCAGCAGGAAGGCTCCCACGGCGACGATCATCACGCGGTCGCGCGACACCCCTACGCTGCAGTGACCAGCGTCGTCGGTCCGCTGGTGCTCGCACTCTCGTTCGGCCTTGCGGTCGCGATGTGGCTTGCGATGGCGGGCGCGGGCGAGATGCACGCGCCGTACGTCCAGACCTTCTTCGACTGGATGGTCACGGGCGACCTGCACATCTCGTGGGCGTTCCAGCTCGACCAGCTTTCGATGATCATGGTGCTCGTGATCACCGGCGTCGGCACGCTGATCCACATCTTCAGCATCGGCTACATGCGCGATGACCCCGGCTATCCGAGGTTCTTCGCCTATCTCAATCTCTTCGTCGCCTTCATGCTCGTGCTGGTACTCGGCGCGAGCTATCCCGTGCTCTTCGTGGGCTGGGAGGGCGTCGGACTCTGCTCCTATCTGCTGATCGGCTTCTGGTTCAGCGAAAAGGCGAACGCGGACGCGGGGAAGAAGGCGTTCATCGTCAATCGCATCGGCGACTTCGGCTTTCTGATCGCGATGTTCCTGTTGTTCGCGAACACGCAAACGCTCGACTTCACCGGCGTCGCCGCCGCGGCGCCGTCGCTCGGCTACAACAGTGCGCTCGTCACGACGATCTGCCTCTTCTTCTTTCTGGGATGCGCCGGCAAGAGCGCGCAGCTGCCGCTCTATGTCTGGCTCCCCGATGCGATGGCGGGTCCCACGCCAGTCTCCGCGCTGATCCACGCGGCGACGATGGTCACCGCGGGCGTCTACCTCATTGCGCGCAGTGGCGTGCTCTTCGCAATGTCGCCGACGGCGTGCATCACCGTCGCGGTCGTAGGCACGCTCACGGCGCTCTTCGCGGCGACGATCGGGCTCAAGCAGTGGGACATCAAGAAGGTGCTCGCGTATTCGACCATCTCTCAGCTCGGGTACATGTTCATGGGAGTCGGCGCCGGTGCGTATGCGGCCGGCATGTTTCACCTCATCACGCATGCCTTTTTCAAGGCGCTGCTCTTCCTTGGTTCCGGTTCGGTGATCTTCGCGATGCATCGTGCGTATCACCACACGGGAAGCCACGAGGACGCGCAGGACATGCGCAACATGGGTGGGCTGAAGCAGTACATGCCCGTCACCTACGTCCTGATGTGGATCGCGACGCTCGCCATCGCCGGCGTTCCGCCCTTCTCGGGATTCTTCTCGAAGGACGGGATTCTCGGTGCGGTGTTCGCTCGCGCGCAGCATGGCTCCCTGGCGGAGGCGACGTGGCTCGGCATTCCGGGGAGCGCGGTGATGTACGCGCTCTACGGGCTCGGCCTGCTGACGGCATTTCTCACCGCGATCTACATGACGCGGTTGATGCTCTACACCTTCCACGGTCCGAATCGCACGGGGGAGGCGGAACGGGCGCACCTCGCAGAGGCGCCGTGGTCGATGACGGGGCCGCTCGTCGTGCTGGGCGCGCTGAGCGCCGTTGGCGGATGGCTCAACCTTCCGGCTGCGATTCCGCTCGGACCAGTCGGCGTGCTCGAGAAGTGGCTCGAGCCAGTGGTGGGAGCGGCGACGGTGGCCGTCGGCGGCGCGGGTGGTGAAGAGGTGATGAGCACCGAGTATGGCCTGATCGGTGCCGCGGTCGCGATTGCGCTTCTCGGCATCATCGTCGCGGTGGTGAAGCTCAAGCCCGCCGCGCTCGTGCCCAAGCGCGATGCGGTTCCGTCGCACGGCTTCGAGCAGGTGCTCGAGGAGAAGTACTACGTCGACGAGATCT
>JBDTXL010000385.1:0-2776 GCA_040006195.1 Gemmatimonadota bacterium
CACCGTCCCCATGCCGCCCTCGCCGAGGACGGAGATGATGCGGTACCGGCCAATGGTCGGTTCGTCCATGGGCATTCGAGTCCGTCGGGTGGGAGGGAGAGCGCAGTAGTTTGCTGGCCGGTGCCGGCGTGCGCCAGAGTGACCGCGCCGCAAGCACCTGGACGCACTCGATTAGCGAGCAAATACACACCGCAGTACAGACCGCCGCGGATTTTAAGAAGAAAACGAAAACCCCGCACAGCCATACGGCCATGCGGGGCAACCATTTTCGGAAGTGGGCCAGCGAGGAGTCAAACCTCGGACCTCAGGCTTATCACGCCTTCTGGAGACGAACGGAAGTCCGGCATTTTGCCGTCTTTCAGTCACGGCGCGCGCGATCGCACTGGACTTCCCTATCGCTCGTGTCGGACGATGCCGTCGCTGAACGGAGAGCGGTTGGGCTAGTGCGGAACTGGTGAGTGTTAGACGAATAAGACTCAGCGCCCTAGCGCTGGTTTCTCGGAGACTCAGATAGTTGAGTGCGCCAGCAGTGTGGGTGCTGCCGCGAGCGAATCAGACTGTGCTTCATACTTCGCTGGGGGGAAGGTTGCACATGGTACTGGGAACCTGTGCGCTGTACCTTCCACCACGGTCCAACCGTGTTTAGCTGGAGCCGACCGCATCGCCCTGATAACCGAATTTTGAACACCGGAAGCAAAAACAAGCGCGACATCACGTTCGTGAGCGCTCATCATCGGCTCGGACACGATGCGGCGCATCCGTGGTGGGTAGTGCTGCCCGTCGTGCCGTGCTAGGGAGGCGAAGAATCGATATGACCAGCGGCGTGTCCTTTGATCTCTTCGCTGGCCCCGGAGAGATGCGCGCGCACGCTCGCGCTTTCGACTGGGCAGCAAGTGCACTCGGTCCCCTGGATCAATGGCCGGAATCGCTGCGCACTTCAGTGGCGATCATGTTGGGGAGCGGCTTCCCCATGGTTCTCGTGTGGGGCCCCGAGCTCATCCAGCTGTACAACGATGCGTATAGCCCGCTGATCGGCGCAAAGCATCCTCGCGCACTCGGACTGCCGACGCACGCGTGCTGGCCCGAGATCCGGAGTGTTCAGGAACCCACCTTCGCGCGCGTGTTCCGCGGCGAGACCGTCCAGCTCACGGAAGCTCACTACGCGCTCAACAGGCATGACACGGGGACACTCGAGGACGCATACTTCGATGCAACCTTCGTCCCGGTGCCTCTCGCGAGCGGCGCAATCGGGGGCTCGCTCAGTGTGCTGTTCGAAAGTACGGACCGTGTACGTGCGCGATCGGCTCACGCAGAACGCGAGGAACTGCGCGAGGCTGCCGCGGCAGCTGAACTGGCAAAGCGTGAGGCCGTCGAGCGAGCGCTCCACGACGTGGCCGAAGCCAATCGCGCGAAGAGCGAATTCCTCGCAGTGATGAGTCACGAGCTGCGGACGCCACTGAATGCAATCGGCGGTTACGTCGAGTTGATAGAGCTCGGCATTCGCGGACCTGTGACGGAGGAGCAGCGAACGGATCTCATGCGCATCAGGACCGCGCAGCGCCACCTGCTCGGGCTGGTGACCGACGTGCTTGACTTCGTTCGAATTGAGACTGGCCGTCTGCAGTACACACTCACCAACGTGTGCGTGTCGGAGAGTGTCGCGTCGGTGGAGGTGCTCATTCGTCCGCAGTTCCAAGCCAAGAACATCGCGCTCGAACCGGACTGTCCGGATACTCGAGTGCACGTTCGTGCCGACCGCGAGAAACTCGCGCAGATCCTGGTGAACTTGTTGACGAATGCGCTCAAATTCACCGATGCGGGCGGACGGGTGAGCGTGGTGTGCGAGGATGGAGAGTCAATGGTGACCGTTCGCGTTCGTGACACGGGAATCGGCATCGCGCCGGACAAGCTGCAGCTGATTTTCGATCCATTCGTGCAGGTGGATCAGCGCTTCACACGTCGGAACGAAGGCGTCGGGCTGGGCTTGGCAATCAGCCGGGATCTGGCGCGCGGCATGGGCGCAGAGCTCACCGTGGAGAGCACGCTGGGTGTGGGGAGCACGTTCAGCTTGGCGCTGCCTCGGGCATAAGCTTTCGATCGGACGACACCGCAATGCGAAAGCCGGGACTCGAAACCGGACGGGTATCCCAATTTTAATCTCAGGTCGTGCAGCCGTGCCTCGCAAAGTCTCGACTTGCTCGTGCTGAGCGGCACCGAGTGGCAAGATTTTCCCCCGGTTGCTCTCCAGAGTAAACCCGCTACTACGACTTCAACAGCGTCAGTCGTTCGCTCGGCCTCGCAAGCTTCCGCATATGCCCGAGATGAGTCCATTCCCGATCGTCAGCGGTGAGGGCTAATCCACTCGGTGAAAGAGGGGTCATCCTCGCCGGAAATCCGATTGCTTTTCACGTCGTACTCAGCACCAGGATCGACGCTGAACCGCCGTAACGGACAGTCAACTTCATACTGGGTATTAGTGAAATCGGTTCGAGTAGCAAACGTTGTTGAGCGATGAACCGTCGCGAACTTGAGCGCGACGCGTACGAGAACCAAACGGCTTAGCTAGCGAATCACGGTGCTCGTATCAAGCATCGATGTGGACTCATCGCCCCCACTTCGGGAATCGTCTGCCAAGGCACGGTTGTCTGCGCCTAGGTTGCGCTTGCCGATGCCAGTATCGCAATCACGAACGCCGCACCGCGGGCGTTCTCAACGTGTCGGCGAGCGGCGCTGCGAGTTTCCCGGATACGGGCTCGTATCTCGAAAATGCAACCGC
>JBDTXL010000386.1:0-2685 GCA_040006195.1 Gemmatimonadota bacterium
CCCGCGCCAGCGCGCCGGTGAGCTCGTCAGTCATGCCATCCGCGAAGTATTCCTGCGCGGTGTCACCGCCGACATTCACGAGCGGCAACACGGCGATCGAGGTGACGGCGGCCGTCGCGGTGTATGCGGCGACGTTCGCCGACGTCGAATTTCTGGCGGCCAACGGCGCGGTTGGTTCGTGTCGAGTGCGGGCTCGAGAGACCAAGACTACGGCCGCCGCAATCACCGCCATAGCGAGCAGCACCGCGGCAATCCGCAGCGTCCGCGGCGATCGCGTTTCACGAGCAATCGTCGCGCTGGACGCCATGCCCGGCAGTGGAGACGCGTGAATATCGAGCGTATCCAGCGCGCGGACCACCTCCTCCGCATTGGCCGGCCGGTCCTCGGGGCGCTTCTCGAGAAGGCGCATCACGAGCCGCGCGAGCGTGGGCGGCGCATCCAGCCTTCGCTCGGCGAGAGCCGGGGGCGTCGCTGCGATGTGGGCAGCAACGACGGCCTGTGGGGATGATGCCGCGAACGGCGACGCGCCCGCGAGTATCTCGTATGCGATGCAGCCGAGCGCGTAGAGGTCGACGCGGTGATCGGCTGTCGGGTCGGCGAGCGCCTGTTCCGGCGCCATGTAGGCAGGCGTGCCGACCGCAAGGCCCGCGGTCGTCAGCGTGCCGCCATTCTCATCGGATGCATCGTCGAGCGCGGCGTTCGAGAGCGCTTTCGCAATACCGAAGTCCGTGACGACCGCGTGCCCCCGCTCGAGCAGAATGTTCTCGGGTTTGAGATCGCGATGGACGAGCCCCTGCCCATGTGCGTACGCGAGCGCATCCGCGACGTCGCGGAGCAGGCGCACGGACTCGCTCACCGAGAACGCGCCATCACGCGAAAGCCGGCCGCGGAGACTCTCACCCTCGACGAATGGCATCGTGTAGTACGGCACGCCGTCCGCGTCGCCGGCGGCGAGGAGCGGAACAACGTGTGGATGGCGCAGGCGCGCAGCGAGCCGCACTTCGCGTCGGAAGCGCTCCACGCTCACGACGCCGCGCAGCTCCGGCGGCAGCACCTTGATCACGACCGTCCGGCCGAGCGCGGTCTCCGTGGCAAGGAAAACGCGCGACATCCCTCCGCCGCCGAGCTCGCGCTCGAGAGCGTAAGCGGTTCCGAGTGTGGACTGCAATTGTTCGCGCAAATCGAGCGGTGGTACCAAGCACTAATCCTTGTACCGGATCTGGTACTGTAGGCGCGTGGCCTCGCGCCGGCTAGGTACCAGGCTCAGCCCAATTGTCCTTCAGATACTCGCGACGCTTCCGTACGCGCGAGCGAATCCACGTCGATCTCGACGGTCACCTGCGGATTGTCGATGAGGCGGTGCGCGCAGCTAGCTGGCGGGGTCGAGCTGGATGCGCACGGTGTGTACGGGGCGCCGGGCGCGGGAGCGACGGCGCGCTCACCTCCGATCGTCGACGCCGTGTGCGAGCACGCGGCGATTACAAGCGCTGCTATGCGCGCTGTTACGAGCGCCGCGCAGCGGAAAGCGACGCGTCGCTTCGTGTACGAATCCTCCATTTCGACGAGAGCCCCGCGCGGGGTGGGTGGCAGTCGACCCACATACTCCGAGCCTCCGCCATCCGTACGGATTGGGAGGATTCTGCGTTGAGTCCTTCCGCGAAGATTTCTTCGCGGATGCGTCTACGGAGCTCCGGTCACCATATGTGCGCCGGCGAGCATCGCGATTGCGCCCAGCGTCGTCTGCGCGGCGTTCAGGCCCAGACGGAAATCCTTGTCCGTGTAGAAGGCGTAGAGGTCGGTTGGCTGGTGCCACTGCGGATCCCAACCGCTCCCGATCTGCGTGCCACGCTCGTTCTCGCGCAGGCTGATCGCGGGGATCACGTCCATGAACGGCGACGAGTCCGTGTTCGTCATGTGCCGTCCCACCTGCGCCGGATAATCGGTGGCATAGATGTCGTTTGCGTTCGCGAACACCCACGCGAGCTTCTCGGCTTCCGCCCCGAACTTCGACTTCGACTGAAACTCGATGTTCACATCCGCCTCGGCACGCTGTTCCTTCCGCATCGAGCCGTCGACGTTCGGCATTCCATGGTCGAACAACATCATGTCGTGCTGGACCATGCCGAGCCATCTGGGCTCGGGATATTTGCCGGATCCCTTCGGAGACTCGATTCCCTGCAGCGCCTGCCGCTGCGCGACGTATGCCTTCGCACCATCGAGCCCCGTCTCCTCGTTGTTCCAGAGGATGAAGCGGATCGAGCGGTCGGTGCGCACGTCGCTCGAGCTGAAGATGCGCGCGAGCTCCATCACGAGCGCAGTGCCGGAGCCGTCGTCGTTCGCGGCCTCGCCCCAGCCGATACCATCCATGTGCCCGCCGACTATGTACATCTCCTCCGGATGCGTCGAGCCGACCTTGGTGCAATACACCTCCTGCCGCTCGCCATCGACGCTCTGCGGCGTGTCGAGCGCGCGGAGCTTGTTGTCGGGCTGGAGCGTCGAGTCGGAGTTGACGCCGGTAGCGGTGCGCTTGCCGCGATTGCGTCCGCCGCCAACCGCATTTCGCTCCGCGCGTGCCCGGGCGGCGGAATCGAGGGACGCGCGCGGGCCGCGTGGGGGCGGCTCCGTGTACCTGTACGTGATGCGCGCGGTCGGCGTACAGCCGTAGGAGTTGAGCTGCGCCTCGAT
>JBDTXL010000387.1:0-1776 GCA_040006195.1 Gemmatimonadota bacterium
TCATCATCGGCGCGCTGCTGTCGCTCTTCCCCATCATCTGGATGATCTCGGCGTCGTTCATGCCGACTGGACAGGCGAACACATTTCCGCCGCGGCTCTGGCCCGACCATCCGACGTTCCAGCACTATCGCGACGTGTTCACTCGACTCAGCATGAGCCGCTATCTCGTGAACAGTGGGATCATTGCGATCGTCGTGACGGTGCTATCGCTGATCGTGAACTCGATGGCTGGGTACGCGTTCGCGAAGCTGCGCTTTCGCGGACGCGACTCGGTGTTCCGCGCGATGAGTGCTGGTCTCGTGATTCCGGTGCAGGTCGCGATGCTCCCGCTCTTTCTCCTGATGAAGTCGCTCGGGCTCATCAACACGTATTGGGGCGTGATCATCCCGAGCATGGCGAGCATCTTCGGGATCTTCCTGATCCGGCAGTACGCGATCTCGATCCCCGACGACCTGCTCGACGCCGCGCGCATCGATGGCGCGAGCGAGGCGCGGATCTATCGCTCGATCGTGCTGCCGACGATCACGCCGATCCTCGCGACGCTCGCGATCTGGACCTTCCTGACGACGTGGAACGACTTCATGTGGCCGCTCATCGTGCTGTCGGACGAGCGGCGGTACACGCTCCCTGTCGCGCTCGCGAGTCTGGTGGGCGAGCACGTGCAGGATACGGAGCTCATGATGGCGGGGTCGGTGCTCACGGTGCTGCCGGTGGTGATCGTCTTCCTCGTGCTCCAGCGCTACTACATCCAGGGCGTGATGGCCGGGAGCGTGAAGGGGTGAGCCCCGGACTGTTCGGCTGCTTTGGTACGCTGGCTACTACTATGGTACTGGCCGCAGCTGCGGGCGCGCGAGCGCAGGCGCTCCCAAGCTCGGCGCGGCTGCTCGATGGCTTCGAGAGCACCGCCGGGTGGAGCGCGCATCCCTCCGACGGCGTGTCGCTCGCGATCTCGTCCGACAGCACGGGCACGCACGGGCGCGCGATGCGGCTCGACTTCGACTTTCACGGGCACGGCGGCTACGCGATCGCGCGGAAGAAGTTCGACATCGCGCTGCCGGAGAACTACGCCTTCTCGTATCGCATCCGCGGGCAGGCGCCGAACGAGAACTTCGAGGTGAAGCTGCTCGACTCGACAGGCGACAACGTCTGGTGGAACAACGCGGTGAACGTGCACTTCCCGGACGAGTGGAAGCCGATGACGCTGAAGAAGCGTCACATCACGTTCGCGTGGGGACCGCGCGGCGGCGGCGAGCTCGCGCACCTCGCGTCGCTCGAGCTGTCGATCACGGCGGGGAGCGGCGGCAAGGGCACGGTGTGGCTCGAAGCGCTCACCTTCACGCCGCTCGATCCGGTGCATGCGTACAAGGGAAGGCCGGTGATTCGCAAGGATGCGCAGAGTTACACGCTCGACTTCGGAAGCACGCGCGAGTTCGGCGGCGCCACGATCGACTGGGCTCCCGGCGCCGCACCCGCGCGCTACGTGGTTGAGACCTCGGCCGACGGCGCCGCGTGGGACAGCGTGTACGCCGCGAATGGCGGCAACGGCGGGCGCGACTGGATCTATCTCCCCGAGATGGAGTCCCGCTATCTTCGAGTCCGCATACCGGCAGCAGCGGAGCCGGCTCGCGCGGACGGAATTCGCGAGGTCGCGGTGATACCGGTGGAGTGGTCGAGCTCGCGAAACGAATTCTTCGCGCACGTCGCGGCGAGCGCACCCGCCGGCAGCTATCCGAAGTACCTGAGTCGAAAGCAATCGTACTGGACCGTCGTCGGCGT
>JBDTXL010000388.1:0-4968 GCA_040006195.1 Gemmatimonadota bacterium
TCGTGCGCTCGGTGACTTCGGTGAAGTGATCCGATGCGAGCTCGCCGACCGTCGCGCGAAGCTCCGCCTCGGCCGCCTCATCGCGATGCTTCGCCTCATCGCTGTCGAGCGCCGTGAGCCGGTCGATGAGGGTACTCTCGAGCTCCTGCAGCGCCGTGCGATGCGTCCGCAGCTCTTCGACGACGCGCAGTAGTCGCGCTCCGTAGTCGGCATGCACGCGGGTGTAGATATGCTCCGGCGTCGTCGCGCGCTTCGCCTCCAACGCGGATAGCCACGCCTCGAAGCGTTGCCGCTCCTCGTAGAGCGCGGTGACCTGCTCGAATTGCGTTTGCGTTGCCGCTTTCGCCATGCCTCGCTCCATGCGTTCCAGCACAATGGCAGCCGCCGCGCCTGTTTCCCCATCGCCGTTTTTCACAACGCGGCAGCAAGGTGACCGGTCGCGCCAGCCAAGTGTAACATTCCTTTAACCTTGACCGCTACCTCGAATCAACCGTAACGGCCACCGTTTCGCAGCGGGCCCGCGCCCTCACATTAGCTCGATCGTGGGCCCTCGGCGCGGTGAACCACGGCTCCACCTACTACTGTGTAGCGCGCGCGCCCCCGAAGGGCTTTCCCCGTATAGGGTGTGTTACGCCCCTTCGAGAGAAAGGTGGCGGGATCCACCTGCCACGCGAACGTGGGATCGAACACCGTCACATCTCCGATCGATCCACTTGCGAGCGTCCCGCCCGGAAGTCCGAAGAGTCGCGCGGGGCGTGTCGACATGCGATCGACGAGTGTTTTGAAATCGATCATGCCGCTGTCGACGAGCTCCGTCACGACGAGCGCGAGCGCGGTTTCGAGACCCACAATTCCGAATGGCGCATCGGCGAACTCGCGGTCCTTCGCATCGTAGTGGTGCGGCGCGTGATCCGTCGCGACCAGATCGATCGTGCCGTCCTTCAACGCCTGCTGCAGGACCTCGACGTCCTCCGCCGTGCGGAGCGGCGGGTTCATCTTCGCCGCCGTACGATAGCCCTCGACCGCCGTCTCCGTGAGCGTGAGATGGTGGGGCGTCACCTCGGCCGTCACATTGATGTCTCGATCCTTCCCCCAGCGAATGAGCTCGACGCTTCCCTTCGTGCTCATGTGCGCGAGATGCACGTGGCCGCCGGTGCGTCGCGCGAGGAGAATGTCGCGAATCACCATGATCTCTTCGGCTTCCGAAGGAATTCCCTTGAGGCCGAGCCGTGCGCTCACGATCCCTTCGTTCATGGAGCCGCCGTGTGCGAGCGTCAGCTCTTCGCAGTGATCGATGACGGGAATGCCGAACGTCTGCGCGTACTCCAGCGCCGTTCGCATGAGGTGCGCGCTCACCACCGGGCGGCCATCGTCGCTTACGGCGACCGCGCCGGCCGCGACCATCTCGCCGAACTCCGCGAGCGACTCACCTTTCTGCCCGACGGAGATCGCGCCGATCGGATGGACTCGCGCGGCGGAGACGCGGCTCGCCTGGCGGATGATGAAGCCGACCGCCGCCTGGTTGTCGGTGACCGGCTCCGTGTTCGGCATCGCGCAGATCGCGGTGAAGCCGCCCGCAGCAGCTGCGCGCGCGCCCGTCGCGATCGTCTCGACATCCTCGCGGCCAGGCTCGCGCAGATGGCAGTGCACGTCGATGAATCCCGGCGCAACGTACGCTCCCGTGCAATCGAGCCGCTCGGCGCCATCCGGGTGTCCGAGATTGCGACCGATCGCCTCGACCTTCCCATCGCGGAGGAGAACATCGGCGACCTCGTCACGCCCCGTTGCCGGGTCGAGCACGTGCCCGCCTTCGAGCAATAGGTCCCGCATGCTGCGTGGCATCAGCGATCGCCTCCGCTCATGCCCTTCGCGGCTTCCGCCAGCTCGGGCTTCCCGCCGGCCAGCAGATAGAGCACCGCCATGCGCACCGCCACTCCGTTGGTCACCTGATTGAGGATCACGCTGTGCGGACCGTCGGCCACATCCGAGTCGATCTCGACGCCGCGGTTCATTGGGCCCGGGTGCATGATGAGCACGTCGTGCTTCGCGCGGTCGAGCCGCTCGCGCGTGACGCCGAAGACGCGATTGTATTCGCGCAGCGACGGGATGTAGCCGCTCGTCATGCGCTCGAGCTGAAGGCGCAGAATGTTGAGTGCCTGCGCCCACTCAATCGCCTCTTCGACCCGCGGAAAGACGGTAACGCCGAAGTCCGCCATCGCATATGGCAAGAGGGATTTCGGCCCGCACACCGCGACCTCGGCGCCCATCTTCTTGAGCCCCCAGATGTTCGAGCGCGCGACTCGCGAGTGCAGCACATCGCCGACGATGCACACGCGCAGCCCCTCGAGCGATCCGAAATGATCGCGGAGCGTGAGCAGGTCGAGCAGCCCCTGCGTCGGATGCTCGTGCGTACCGTCGCCCGCGTTGATGACGTTGCTCTCGATGCGATCGGCGAGAAAGGCCGCGGCACCGGATGCGCCGTGACGGATCACGACCATGTCGATACGCATCGCTTCGAGATTTCGCGCGGTGTCGACGAGCGTCTCGCCCTTGCTCACGCTCGATCCCGACGACGCGACCGACACCGTGTCAGCGCTCAGCCGCTTCTCCGCAAACTCGAAGGAGATGCGCGTACGCGTCGAGGCTTCGAAGAACAGATTGACGATCGTCTGCCCTCGGAGCGCCGGCACCTTCTTGATCGCGCGCTCGCTGATTTCCTTGAACGGGACCGCCGTGTCGAGAACGAGGCGGATCTGATCGGGCGTAAGCGATTCGAGATCGAGCAGGTCCTTCCCGAGTGCGCTCGTCACGGTCCCGTCGCGCGCACGACAACGACCGCATCGCGCCCGTCGAGCTCTTCGACGAGCACGTCCACCCGATCGCGCGCCTCGATCGAAAGTTTCTTGCCGACGATGTCCGCGTGAATCGGCAGCTCACGACCTCCGCGATCGACGAGCACCGCGAGCGACACACGCGATGGTCGCCCGAAATCCGCGAGCTCGTCGAGCGCCGCGCGCACCGTCCGGCCGGTATAGAGCACGTCGTCCACGATCACGACCCGCTTGCCATCGAGATTCCACGGCAGGTCGGTTGGCCCGACGACAGGCCGTGGGCCCACCGTTTGCAAATCATCGCGGTAGAGCGTGATGTCGAGGGCACCACGAGGGACGTTCACCTTCTCGCGCTCGAAGATCGTTCGGACGATGCGATCCGCCAGCTGCACGCCACGGCGCTGAATTCCGATTACGATCAGGTCGTCGGTTCCGTCGTTCAGCTCGACGATCTCTTCGGCCATACGGCGGAGCGTCCGGTCAACCGCGCGCGCGTCGAGCAGGGTAGAATTGTCAGTTGTCATCGCCCGGCAATATGGCGCCGGCGCAGGCCAGATTGAAGGGCGGACGCTTGGGAGGTGCGAGGAATGCTGCATTGGGTGAAGGAGCTGATCGACCAGTACGGGTACGCAATCGTCGTGGTCCTCGTGATGGCCGAGGGCGTAGGACTTCCGCTCCCCGGCGAGACGGCGCTGATCACTGCCGCCGCCTTCTCGGCGCAGAGTCATCGCCTGTCGATCGTCGGTGTCATTCTGGCATCGTTCCTTGGCGCCACGGGCGGCGGGCTGGGCGGATACTGGATCGGGCGATCGGGAGGGCTGCCATTCCTCACGCGTCACGGCAAGCACGTCGGGATCACGAAGGAGCGGATCGGGAAGGCGCGAAAATTCTTTACCGAACACGGTCCGAAAGCGGTGTTCGCTGCGCGCTTCATTGCCATCCTGCGCATGTTCGCCGGTCTTTTGGCGGGCGTCACGAACATGCGCTTCTGGGTATTTTTCCTCTGGAACGCGCTCGGCGCGCTCGCCTGGTCGCTGCTCTTCGGTGTGCTCGGCTACGAGTTCGGCGACAACCTTCCGAAGCTCGAGCATCTCGTGGGCCGCACGAGCCTCTTCGTGCTTGGCGCGGTGGTGGTCATCGCGCTGATCGTCTGGCACTTCCGCCGCTCGAAGAAAGGGCGGAAGTCGAAGTAGCGCTGCGGTCGCTGCCCTTCCTTCCGGTTGACAATGCGCAAAGCGTACGCGCTCGTACAGTTGCTTGGCCTGTGATCGCACTGTTCCGAGGCCGCTCCGCGCGGCTCCTCCTTGCCCTCGTCTTCGCGAACGTCGCGGTGTGGGTGTGGGCGCTCAGCGCCTTCCACGCCTATCCGCTGCTGCTCGGCACCGCGCTCCTCGCGTACGGCCTCGGCGTTCGCCATGCGATCGACGCAGACCACATTGCAGCGATCGACAACGTCACGCGCAAGCTGATGGCCGACGGCAAGCGGCCGATCGGCGTCGGCTTCTTTTTTTCGCTCGGCCATTCGACGGTTGTGGTGCTCGCGTCGGTCGCGATCGCGATCACGGCGACGGCGCTCACGCGAAGGTTCGCGGCGTTCCACGCGATCGGGAGCATGATCGGCACACTCGTGTCCGCGCTCTTCCTGCTCGTGATCGCCATCATGAACGTGTTCATCCTCGTCTCGGTGTATCGCACCTTCCATCGGGTACGTGCAGGCGGACGCTACGTCGAAGAGGAACTCGACGTGCTGCTCAGCGGCGGCGGATTCCTCGCGCGCATATTTCGCCCGCTCTTCGGAATGATTCGCGAGAGCTGGCACATGTATCCGCTCGGCTTTCTCTTCGGCCTCGGCTTCGACACCGCCACGGAGATCGGGCTCCTCGGCATTTCGGCGGCGGAGGCTTCGAAGGGAATGCCGATTTGGTCGATCATGGTGTTCGCCGCGCTTTTCACCGCCGGCATGTCGCTCGTCGATACGGCGGACAGCGTGATGATGGCGAGCGCATACGGCTGGGCATTCGTCAAGCCGATTCGGAAGCTCTACTACAACATGACGATCACCTTCGTCTCGGTGATCGTCGCGCTGCTCGTGGGCGGCATCGAGGCGCTCGGGCTCGTGGGCGATCGGCTGCATGCG
>JBDTXL010000389.1:0-5315 GCA_040006195.1 Gemmatimonadota bacterium
ATCGCCTTGGTGATCTCATCGGTGAGGTCGATCGTGAGGGCGTTCTCCTTGATCAAATGCTGCAGCAGCGTGAGGATGTTGCGGCTCAGCATCTGCGATGCGTGGAAGGGGACGGTCGACGGAAGATTCACCGCGCCGATGATGGTGACGCCGCCCACGTGAATCGTCTCGTTCGGCTTGGTGAGCTCGCAGTTGCCGCCCGCTTCCGCCGCGAGATCGACGATGACGGAGCCGGGCTGCATCGACTCGACCATCGCCTTGGTGATGAGCACCGGCGCCGCGCGGCCGGGGATGAGCGCCGTGGTGATCACGAGATCCTGATTGACGATGTGGCGCGCGATCGCGGCGAGCGTACGCTCGCGCTCGTCCTCGCCCTGTGCGCGTGCGTAGCCGCCTTTCGTTTCCGCATCCGCAGCCACGAGATCCGACGCGACGAACGTCGCGCCGAGGCTCATCACCTGCTCCGCGGCGGCCGCGCGCACGTCGAAGGCGGAGACGATCGCGCCGAGCCGGCGCGCGGTGGCGATCGCCTGCAGTCCGGCGACGCCGGCGCCGAGCACGAAGACGCGCGCGGGCGGAATCGAGCCGGCCGCAGTGGTGAGCGACGGAAGAAATTTCGGGAGCGCCCCGGCGCCGATCAGCACCGCCTTGTATCCGGAGACCGTGCTCTGCGAGGAGAGCATGTCCATGGATTGCGCGCGCGTGATGCGCGGAACCTTCTCGAGCGCGAACGCAGTGATTCTCCGAGCGGCGAGCGCCTTGATGAGATCGCCGCTCGTCGCCGCAGGGAGCGACGAGATGAGCACGCTCCCCTCGCTGAGCATCTTCGCCTCGTCGAGCGTTGGCGGTTGCACGCGTAACACGATTGCGGAAGTCGCGTAAAGCGCGGCCGCATCGTCGACGAGCTTCGCGCCGGCCTTCTCGAGCAGGGTGTCCGGAAAACCGGCCGCCGCGCCTGCGCCGCGCTCGACGAAGACCTCTGCCCCGCTCTTCACGAGCTTCGCGATGCTGTCGGGGCCGAGTGCAACGCGCTGCTCGCCCGCGGTGCGCTCCTTCGCGACACCGATGTTCATGGTGCGATCACGCGGTTCATCGCCTGGTCCATAGTCTCTTCCGGAGGAGCCGCGCATACGCTACCGTGCTTTTCGGCCGCTGACAAGCACTGCCGCGGCCGCCCCGGGGCACGATGCGTGCGAACCGCGAATGTAAACGCGCTCGCGCCTCCTGAAGGCGGGCGCCCAACCTGGAGCTACAATGGCACTCAGAACCGGTGAGCTGTACCGCTGTCCGAACGAAGGCTGCGGCTGCGAGATCCAGGTGACGCGCGGCGCGAAGCAGGGCGGCGGCGGCGACAAGAGTCCGACATGCTGCTGCGGCATGGAGATGAAGAAGGTCGACTGAGAGTGCACTATGGACGCGGGGTGCGCCCGTGGCCGTGAGTCGCCATCATTGGTAAGACACTCACGCCCGCCATGACGCCTCCAGATCTCTCTCAATCCGTTGTTGGTCCCGAACAGTCGCCCGCGCGCCAGAACGTGCGCGCGCGCGGACGCATCGTGTCCATCAACATTTCAGCTGGCGGAGTGCCGAAGCTTCCGGTGAGCAGCGCCCATCTTGGCCCGCTCGGATTGGCGGGTGATAAGCAGCGCAACCGGCGCTTTCACGGCGGACTAATGCGCGCGCTCTGCCTCTATTCGCTCGAGCGCATCAACGCGCTGAGAAATGAAGGGCATCCGATCGTCCCCGGATCGACCGGCGAGAACATCACACTCGAGGGGATCGACTGGCCACTGCTGGTTCCGGGCATCCACCTCGTGCTCGGGCCGGCCGAGGTCGCGATCACGAGCTTCACGGCACCGTGCGGCGTGATACGACGATCGTTCAGCGACTACTCGCCGTGGCGCATCGGGGAGGATGAGCATCCGGGGTGGAGTCGCGTGTACGCGCGCGTCATCGCCGAAGGCACCCTCTCGGTCGGCGACTCGGCGTACGTGCTCAGCGCACCCGCGTCGGGATGACTGAAACTCCGCCTTCCGCCACCGAGGCGCCGTATTTCCCCGTGTCGCGACTGAAGCTGTTCGTGATGTCGGTGACGACGCTGTCGATGTATCAGATCTACTGGTTCTACAAAAACTGGCAGCTGGCAAACGCGCGCAAGGGAAGCGGCGGGTCGCCGTTTTGGCGTGCGCTCGCCGCACCCATCACTGCGCATGGGCTCTTCGCAGAGGTGCGCACCGATGCGCAGTCGCGCTTCGTGACGGTCGGATGGTCATCGGCGGGGCTCGCGGTGATCTACTTCGGGCTCACGCTCTGCTGCTTCCTCGACTATCCGTGGTGGACGATCGCGCTCGGCTCCGTCTTCGCGTTGCTTCCGGTGCACACGACGATGGAAACAGTGAACGCGAAGGTCGCCCCCAACGCTCCGCGCAACGACGGCTTCTCGGCCACGGATGCCGTCGTGATCGTCGTCGGCATCGCGCTCACGGTTCTCGGGCTCTACCTCACACGCCGGGCGCAAATATTTCTCGACCAGCTGATGAACGAGCTTGACGTGTAGCGCACTTTCCGCTGCTGCGATGGCGCTGGCTCTCGTTGCCCCGACCTCGTGCGCACGCAGCACCCACGACTACGCCGACATTGTCTTCCGCGGCGGCCCGGTCTACACCGTCGACTCGACGCTCCCCCACGCATCCGCAGTCGGGGTGACCGGGGCGCGCGTTGTTTTCGTGGGCGACGACTCTGGCGTCGCGAGGCTGATCGGGCCGAAAACGCGCGTGATCGAGCTGAAAGGGCGGATGCTTCTTCCCGCCTTCCACGACTCGCATCTGCACCCGGTGACCACCGGCATCCGCATGAATGAGTGCGCGCTGGACGCTCTCACGACGCCCGCGCAGATCGCCGAATCGATCGCGAGGTGCGCGAAGGCGAGTCCGAGCGGCGGCTGGTTTCGCGGACACGGCTGGCAGCTCCCCGTTTTCCCGCACGCGAATCCGAGCCGTGCACTGCTCGACTCTCTCATTCCCGATCGCCCCGCCTACGTTCGTGCCGCCGACGGCCACTCCGCATGGGTGAACTCTCGCGCCCTCGAGCTCGCGCACGTAACCGCGCAAACCAAAGATCCACGCGACGGCCGCATCGAGCGCGACGCTGCCGGCAATCCATCGGGCACGCTGCGCGAAGGCGCTGCCGATCTCATCTCGAGCATCCTTCCGAAGACGACGCCCAAGCAACGAGTCGAAGGGCTCACGCGAGCGGTCGCCTACGCGAATTCGCTCGGCATCGTAGGGCTGCAGGAGGCGAGCGCCGACAGCGAGATCCTCGTCGCCTATCAGACGCTCGACCAGCGCCACGCGCTCAACGCCCGCGTGATCGCGTCGATCTACGTCGATCCAGCCACCGGAGTGTCGCAACTCCCCCAGATGATTCGCCTCCGCGATCAATTCGCCGGCAACCGCATCCGCGCTACCGGCGCCAAGATCTTCGCCGACGGTGTCGTCGAGGCGCACACCTCGGCACTCCTCGAGCCGTATCTCGACACGCACGACCGCGGTCCCGCGAATCTCACCCCCGCCGGCTTCGACTCGCTCGCCATCGCGCTCGACAAGGCCGGCTTCCAGATCCACGTTCACGCGATCGGCGACCGCGCGGTGCGCATGGCGCTCGATGCGATCGAGGCCGCACAGCACGCGAACGGCGCGCACGATGCGCGCGACCACATCGCGCATCTCGAGATGATCGACACGCTCGACCTTCCACGCTTCAAGGCACTCGGCGTGTACGCGAACTTTCAGGCGCTCTGGGCTTTCCGCGACAGCTACATTCGCGATCTCACAGAGCCCGTGCTCGGTCCCGAGCGCTCGAGCCGTCTCTACCCGCTCGGCGGCGTCGCCGCGGCCGGAGGCACGATCGTCGGGGGAAGCGACTGGGGCGTCTCGTCGCTCAATCCGCTCGAGGCGATCGAGGTGGGCGTGACGCGCTGCGATCCTGCTGCCACCGTCGCCTGCGTATCGTGGCTTCCGAAGGAACGTGTCTCGCTCGATGAGATGATCGCCGCCTACACGATCGTCGGCGCGCGGCTCGCGTTCGAGGAAAAGATCTCGGGCTCGATCACCGTCGGCAAAGCGGCCGATCTCATCGTGCTCGATCGCGATCTCTTCGCCATTCCGCCCGCGCAGATCTCGGAAGCGCACGTCCTTCTCACTTTTCTCGACGGACGCGACGTTTACCACGATGCCAGTGTCCACTGACGAGCCGAAGCGCGATCCCTACGCAGCACTTCGCTACTCCGACTATCGCTTCTATTTGACAGGACGGCTCGCTGCGACTATTGGCGGGCAGATGATCGACGTCGCGATCGGTTGGGAGCTCTACGAGCGCACCAATCGGGCGCTCGCCCTCGGCTTCGTCGGGCTCGTGCAGGTGGTTCCGATCATCCTCCTCGCCCTGCCCGCGGGCCACCTGGCCGACCGCTTCGATCGCCGGCGCATCGCGATGTTCTCCCTGCTCCTTCTCGTCGCCGGCTCGCTCGCCCTCGCTGTGATCTCGTTCACCGTCGCGCCGATCCCGCTCATCTACGTCACACTGTTCGTCATCGGCGTTGCGCTCGCCTTTCATCGCCCCGCCGTCGCCGCGCTCCTTCCGCAGCTCGTTCCCGCAGAGCAGTTCGCGAACGCCGTAACGTGGAACAGCGTCGGCTGGCAGCTCGCGAGTGTCCTCGGCCCCGCTGCGGGCGGGTTGATCATCGCCTGGCGGCACCATGCCGGCATCGTCTATGTCATCGACGCGTGCCTCATGCTGGTCTTCCTCATCTGCCTCACGCAGATTCGCGGACAGCAGGTCGTGCGAGAGAGAAAGGCAGTGACGCTCGAGACGCTGCTCGGCGGCGTGCGCTTCGTCTGGCACACGAAAGTCATTCTCGCGGCGATCACGCTCGACCTGTTCGCGGTGCTCTTCGGAGGCGCGACGACGCTCCTCCCCGTGTTCGCAAAGGACATCCTGCACGTCGGCGCCGAGGGATTCGGCTGGCTGCGCGCGGCGCCATCGATCGGAGCGGTTTTCGTAGCCGTGCTTCTACTCGGCCGCGCGCCAATGAAGAAAGCGGGTCGATCACTGCTCATCGCCGTGGCCGGCTTCGGGCTGGCCACGATCGTCTTCGGCCTCTCGCGCTCGTTCCCGCTCTCGCTCTCGATGCTGATTCTGGCGGGCGGCCTCGACATGATCAGCGTCGTGGTGCGCCAGACGCTGGTGCAGCTTCGCACACCGGATGAGATGCGCGGACGTGTCTCGGCCGTGAACAGCGTATTCATCGACACCTC
>JBDTXL010000390.1:0-10389 GCA_040006195.1 Gemmatimonadota bacterium
AGCTTCTGCATCGCGTCGACGATGCGCTTCCCCTCGAGCTCCGTAAGCCCGCGCAGACGCGCGAGCTTGAGCGCGAATAGCGCGAGCGCAGTCACCTGGCTCGAAAATGCCTTCGTCGACGCGACGCCGATTTCCGGACCCGCGTGGATATAGATACCGCCATCCGACTCGCGCGCGATGGTCGATCCGACCACGTTCACGATGCCGAGCGCGCGCGCACCGCGACGCTGTGCCTCGCGCATCGCGGCCAGCGTGTCCGCCGTCTCCCCGGATTGCGAGATCACGATACAGAGCGTCTTCTCGCTGATGATCGGATTGCGGTAGCGGAGCTCGGACGCGTACTCGACTTCCACCGGCACCCGCGCGAGCTCCTCGATCAGGAACTCGCCGATGAGTGCCGAATGCCAGCTCGTTCCGCACGCGGTAATCAGGATGTTGTCGAACTTGAGCAGCTCTTCGGCCGACAGATTCAGACCGCCGAGCTTCGCCGTTCCGGTCTCGTTGAGCAGGCGGCCACGCATCGTGTTCTTCACGGTGTCGGGCTGCTCGAAGATCTCCTTGAGCATGAAGTGCGCGAAGCCGCCGCGCTCGATCATGTCCAGATCCCAGTCGATCGTCGCAACACCGCGCTCGAGCGGCAGCGAGTCCATGTCGATGATCTGATAGCCGTTGCGGTCGAGCACGGCGAGGTCGCCGTCATCGAGATAGATGACCTGTCGTGTGTGCGCGAGAATCGCAGAGACGTCGCTCGCAACGAAGTACTCCCCTTCGCCGAGACCGACCAGGAGCGGACTTCCCTTGCGCGCGGCGACGATCTTGTCGCGGTCATCACTGCACACGACCGCGATGCCGTACGTCCCCTCCACCTTCGACAGCGCCTCGATGACCGCCTGCTCGAGATTGCCGTTGTAGACCTCCTCGATGAGATGCGCGAGCACTTCGGTGTCGGTATCCGAGCGGAAGCTGTGGCCGAGATCCTCGAGCGCCTGCCGCAGAGCGGAGCCATTCTCGATGATGCCATTGTGCACGACCGCTATCTTCTCGTCGCAGCTCATCTGCGGGTGCGAGTTGATGAAGTTCGGCGCGCCATGTGTCGCCCAGCGGGTGTGCGCGATGCCGAGCGTCCCGTTGATCGGGGTGGATGCGACCAGATTCTCGAGCTCCAGAATCTTGCCCGCCGCCTTGCGAGTCTCGACGCCCTTCCCGTTCATGATCGCGATGCCAGCCGAGTCATAGCCGCGATACTCGAGGCGCTTGAGCCCCTCGAGCAACATTGGCGTCGCCTGCCGTGGTCCGACGTATCCGACAATTCCGCACATATATCGAATTCCCGATAAAAGTCAGCGAAGAGCATCGAGCGGTACGCGCGATCGCGCGACGAGCTCGCGTGCCTCTTCGTCCGTTGGTGCTTCTGCAATTACCCGCACGATCGGCTCGGTTCCCGACGGCCGCACATGCACCCACCGATCATCCCACGACAGCCGCAGACCATCCTGCGTATCCACCACCGCATCCGCGAAGCTCGCACGCAATGAGCTGTACACCGCGTCCAGCGGCGCGTTCGGCCGGTCCAGCTTGTCCTTCACGATCCAGTACTGCGGATAACGCGCGAGCACCTTCGACAGCGGCTCGCCGTCCTCGACCATCATCTGCAACAGCATCGCCACACCAACCGGCGCATCGCGCCCCAAGTGCAGCTCGGAAAGAATCACTCCTCCATTTCCCTCGCCGCCGATCGCCGCGCCTTCGCTTCGCATCCGCAGTGCGACGTTTACTTCGCCAACCGGCGCACGGATCACACTCGTTCCAGCCTCGGTCGCCACGTCATCGACGATCCTGCTCGTCGACAGATTTGCCACCACAGGTCCGGGTCGATACCGAAGCGCCAGCCGTGCTGCGAGCGCGAGCGTCCAGTCCTCTCCGATCGCCGTTCCTGCATCGGACACGAGCGCCAGTCTGTCCACATCCGGGTCTGTCGCGAAACCCACATCGGCGCCAACGGATAGCACGAGTCGTTCCAGTTCACCAAGGTTTGCCGCGACCGGTTCCGGGGCCCTCTTGAAGCGTCCATCCGTCTCCAGATTGACACCCGTCACCGTGCATCCAAGACGTTCCAGAAGTGCCGGAATGATGGCGCCGCCTGCCCCATTGGCGCAGTCCAGCGCAACACGAAACGCGCGTTCACGAATTCGCTCTACCTGTATGAATGGAAGCGATAGAACACGCGAAAGGTGCCGCTCGATCGCCTTGGTGTCCTGGGTCACACTCCCCAGTTTGTCCCATGTGGCGTACGTGATCTCGCTTTCGACGACCGCGCGCATCACCGCGCCCTCCTCGGCATCGAGAAAGAGCCCGCTCGCGCCGATGAACTTGAGCGCGTTCCACTCGATTGGGTTGTGGCTGGCGGTGATCGCGAGGCCGCCGGCCGCGTGCGCATCCTCGACGGCCATTTGAATCGTCGGCGTTGGCGCGAGCCCGACGTCGAGCACGTCGCATCCCACGCTTTGAAGCGCGGCAATCGTCGCGCGATGAAACATCGGTCCCGACACACGTGAGTCGCGCCCGACCACGATGGTGCGCGACCCACCGGCCTTCAGCGCCCACGCGCCGAATCCCGCCGCAAACTTCGAGATGACCGCCGTGGTCAGCCCATCGCCCACTCGCCCCCGCACACCGGACACGCTGACCATCAATTTCTCGTACACTCGATTTCCTCCCTGTTCGTTGCCAAAAAGTTAGTCCGCGACGCCGCACCAGCAACCGCGCAACTCGTTACACCACGCGCTCTCACGCGTGAATACCGGGAGGAGAGCGCCTCGCGCTCTCCGACGTTCCGCACACCTCGCTCAGCCCCGGTATTCGTGAGTCTTCGCTCCCGCTTTTCGACTTTTCCGTTCCGCTGGAAGATGGCGCTGATCACCGCGATCGCGGTGCTGCTCACGCTCGCGCTCGTGCTCACGCCGGTCTACGTAGCCGGCCGCCGCAAGCTCACGCAGCTCAATGCGCACCGCCTCTCCGCGATCGCCGCGAGCGCGAGCGTCGCCATCCCGCCGGAGTCGCTCGACGTGATTGCGACGCAGGGTCAGAACACCGGTGCCTTCGTCTTCGTCCGCGAAGTTCTCAAGCGCACGTGGGCTGCCAACGGCGGCGACACGCGTCAGCTCACCAACGGAATCGCCATCGTCCGCCGCGAAGGCACGAGCTATCGCTATCTCGCGCACTCGTCGTGGAATGCGGGCCAGCCGCAGTACAGCCGGGAATGGACGCCCCCGCCAGCGCTCACCGACAGTCTCATGCACGCGACACCGGGAGAGACGCCGCTCTACCAAGGTCCCGTCGGCCACGAGCTCACGGTCGAGTATCCGATCCTTCGCTCCGACAACAGCTCCGCCGCCTTCACCGTCGTCACCCTCGACGCCGACCCCTTCCTCGGCGATCTCTCGCGCGACCTCATGCGGATCGCCTGGATCCCGGTGCTCGTAATGGTGGGCGCGCTCGCCGCATCGTTGATCGCGGCGCGACAGATGACCTTCGGCATCGAGGAGGTCGCCGCACACGCGCAAATGGTCGCGCGTGGCAACATGCGGCGCGAGCTCACCTTCGAGTCCGGCGATGAGATCGGCGCGCTCGCAGCATCGTTCCGAACCATGAGCGCCGGACTGCGTACGCTGCTGCGCGACGTCGAGACGGGGGCGGCGGAAGTCGCGGCCACCGCCGACGAGCTGGCGGCAGGCGCCGAGCAGATGTCGGCGTCGACCGAAGAAGTGGCCGCCGCCGCGCAGTCGATCGCGACCTCCGCCGCGCAGCAGACGAAAGGGATCCACAACGTCGTCGCGATCTCCGGACGTGTGGCCACGCGCGCGCAGGAGGTTTCCGCGCACGCGGTGCGCGCCCAGACCGCCGCCGACGCGGTCACCGACTCCGCTCGCCGCGCCGGCGACGCCGCCGAGCAGGGGCTCAAGAGCATGGCGCGCATCTCGGCCGTCACCAGCGAAACGGTCCCCGCGGTCGCCGAGCTCGGGGAGAAGTCGCTCCGCATCGGGCAGATCACAGACACGATCGGCGCCATCGCTCGGCAGACGAATCTCCTCGCGCTCAACGCAGCCATCGAGGCGGCGCGCGCAGGCGAGCACGGGCGCGGCTTCGCCGTCGTCGCCGACGAGGTGCGCAAGCTCGCCAAGGAGAGCGGCCGGGCGCTCGAGACGATCCGGCAGCTTGCCACAGAGATCCAGCATGCGAGCACCGCGATGTCCGCGCGCATCGACGACGTGAGCACGAGCGTCGTCGCGGGCGAGGCGGTCATCCGCTCATCGAGCGGCGCGCTGATCCAGATCGTGAAGGAAATCGAGGGAAGCCGCGCCGCCGTGCAACGCATCGTCGAGAGCGCGGTCTCGCAGCATCAGGAGGCCGAGTCGCTCGCGCGCGAGATCGAGACGGTGGCGGTGGTGGCCGAGCAGAACGCGTCGACGAGCGAACAGGTGAGCGCGGTGGTTCAGGAACAGACCGCGTCGATGATGCACGTCACGGAATCGAGCCAGCATCTCGCGGACATCGCGGCGCGACTCAAGGGAGTGATGCTGCGCTTCGAGCTATAAACGCTCGAAGCTTCGGATATTCAGCGCGTGGGCGGACGGAGCCTGACCGCCTCGGTTTCGCCTGTGTTGTCCGGGATGAACGCCTCGTTGCGCGCCACCTCGAAGAACGCCTCGACCACCTTCTCGTCGAACTGCGTTCCCGCCACGCGGCGCAGCTCGGCCATCGCCTCGGTGAACGTCAGCCCGTTGCGGTAGGGGCGCTTGCTCATCATCGCGTCGAACGCATCGGCGACAGCTATGATGCGTGCCTCGAGCGGAATCTCCCCGCCGACGAACTTGTCGGGCACACCCCTCCCATCGAAGCGCTCGTGGTGCGAGCGCACGATGTTGAGCGCCACGAGGTTCTCGCCAAGGAGCGGCGCGAGAATCTGCCAGCCGAGCACGGGGTGCGTCATGATGTGCTCGTACTCTTCCGTCGTGAGCGGACCCGCCTTGCGCAGCACTTCCTCGCGCACGCCGATCTTTCCGACGTCGTGCAGATGCCCGCCCAGCTCGATCTGCGCCGTGAGCGTCGCGCTCAGATTCATCGCGCGTGCGATCGCGACGCCGTACTGGCTCACGCGAACCGAGTGTCCGCGCGTGTATGGGTCCTTGAGCTCGAGTGCATCGGCGAGCGACTGCATGCTCGCCAGAAAGAGAGTCTCGAGACGCTCGGCCTGCGCCTTCACGCGGACTTCGAGCCGTTCCTGGTAGTCGCGGTTGTCGGCGAGCAGGCGCCGTTTTTCGAGCGCCTGCGCGACGCGCGCGCGCACTTCCTCGAATACGAACGGCTTCGTGATGTAGTCCATGGCGCCGAGCGACAGGCAGGCGACGGCGACCTCGACTTCGGCGACGGCGGTGAGCATGACGATCGCGATGTCGGGGTGGGTGAGCCGCAAATTGCGCAGCAGCTCCTGCCCATCCATCTTCGGCATCCGCATGTCGGAGAGTACGAGCGCAACGGGCTCCTTCTCGAGGATCGCGAGCGCTTCTACGCCGGAACCGGCTTCGAGACAGGTGAAGCCGTCGCCCTGCATCAGTCGCACGAGTGCCTGTCGCAGCCGCGGCTCGTCGTCGACGACCAGGCAGCGACGTGATAGCGAGCTCTCGAGCACATTGTCGGCGGTGTAGCTGGGGCTCTTCGTTGCCTGCAGAGGAGAGACCGTCACGCTATCTTGATTGGGCGTAGCCAACTGAACGCGGCGATTGGGAAGTGTTCATTCGCCGCGGCAACCTGAAATGCGAGCGCGCATGACACGCGTATTCGATGACGATCGCAGGACCGCGTTCGGTACAACCGCAATTCATGCGGGCGAGCGCGAGGATCCACTCGCCGGAGCGATTATGCCTCCCGTGTATCTCACGTCGACGTACGTCCAGCAGGGACTCGGCGAGAACAAGGGATACGAGTACGCCCGGGGAAAGAATCCGACGCGCGAGGCGCTCGAGCGCACGATCGCCGCGCTCGAAGGTGCGCAGCACGGCTTCGCCTTCGCGAGCGGCATGGGCTGCCTCGACTCGATCATGAAGCTTTTCAAATCCGGAGATCACGTTGTCTGCGGAGCGAACGTATACGGCGGGACGTTCAGGCTGTTCGACAAGCTCCTGCAGCACATGGGCCTCACGTTTTCCTACGTCGACACGACGGATGTGCAGCGCATCGAAGACGCGTGCACCCCGCGCACGAGGGCCCTACTCGTCGAAACGCCGACGAATCCGCTCATGCAGATCACCGACCTCCAGGCGGCTGCAGACGTCGCGCATGCGCACAATGCGCTGCTCATCGTCGACAACACGTTCGCGACCCCGTTCTTCCAGCAGCCGTTCTCGCTCGGCGCAGACATCGTCTTCCACTCCGCTACCAAGTTTCTCAATGGCCACAGCGATGTGATCTGCGGTGTCGCAACGGTGATCGACGACGACCTCGCGGCGAAGTTGCAGTTCATCCACAACGCGGCGGGCGCGGTCGCGGGCCCATTCGATTCGTGGCTCGTGCTGCGCGGAATGAAGACGCTGCATCTGCGCATGCCCGCGCACGACAGGAACGGCCGCGCCGTCGCCGCCTATCTCGCCGGGCATCTGGGCGACGAGCGCGTGCGCTATCCGGGGCTCGAGAGCCACCCGCAGCATGCGCTGGCGTGCATGCAGATGCGCGGAATGGGCGGGATGGTCACGGTCGATGTGGGGACGAAGGCGCTCGCCAATCAGGTGCTCAAGAAAGTCCGAATCTTTTCGCTCGCGGAGTCGTTAGGAGGAGTCGAGAGCCTCATCAGCCATCCGGCGAGCATGACGCACGCGTCAGTGGAGCCGGAGCGCCGGGCGGCGCTGGGAATCACCGAAGGAATGGTTCGGCTCTCATGCGGAGTTGAAGACACGAGCGACCTGCTGCAGGATGTCGAGCAGGCGTTCGCGGGACTCTAAACCGGGAGCCTGAATCATGGCCGATCGAAAAATTCTCACAGAGATCTCTTCCACCGCGTGGGAGCATCCCGCCGACAGGGCCGCGCTGCAAACGCTGCGCGCGATTCCCGGATTCGACGAAGTCGTTCGCAAGGTGATGGGGCTGATCGGCGAGCGCGGAGTGCGCCTGTTCTTCACCGCGGATTCCGTTCGTGTGGGGCCGCGCCAGCGTCCCAAGCTCGATGCGCTCTACGGCGAGGTGCTCGAGACGCTCGATTATCGGGGCGAGCGGCCGGAGCTCTTCGTGTCGCAGACGCCGTTCGTGAATGCGATGGCGGTTGGCTTCGAGCGTCCGTTCATCGTGCTGAACAGCGGTGCGCTTGGGTTGCTCGATCGCGAAGAGCGGCGCGTGCTCATCGGCCACGAGCTGGGCCACATCATGAGTGGGCACGCGACGTACACCACGATCGCGCTGATTCTTCTGCGCGCCGGCTTCACGGCGATACCGGGACTCGGCCTCATCGCGTTGCCGATCCAGCTCGCGCTGCTCGAATGGTCGCGCAAGGCGGAGCTGAGCGCGGATCGCGCAGGCTTGCTCGCCTCGCAGGATCCGACCGTCACGATGGGGATGTATCTCAAATTCGCCGGCGGCAAGCCGGGCGACGACGAATCGAGCCTCGAGGAATTTCTCGTGCAGGCCGAGGAGTACGAGATCGGCGGCCACGCGCTCGACGGCGTGCTCAAGGTGCTCAACCTTCTCTTCCGCTCGCATCCGTTCAATACGGCGCGCGCTGCCGAGCTACAGCGGTGGCAGAAGAGCGGCGCCTACGAGCGGATTCTCGTCGGCGACTATCCGCGCCGCGGCGACGACACCCGCCCGCTCGGCGATGATGTCGCGGATGCGGCCGGATACTATGGCGAGCAGGGACGCCGGGCGGCGGCGAGTATGGGCGACGTGCTGAGCCGCGCACGCGATGCGTTCAACACCGCGTTCGGCTCATCGGGTGGAAATGGCGGCTCCAGTGGAGGCGTACCGCCCGCATGACGCGCGCATGAGGGTTCTGATCGTCGGCGGCGGCGGGCGTGAGCACGCGCTCGCCTGGAAGCTGACACAGGATCAGCCATCGATCGAAATCGTCGCCGCTCCGGGGAATCCGGGGCTCGCGACGCTGGGCCGCTGCGTCGCGGTGAGCTCGGACGACCTTCCGGGAATCGTCGCGCTCGCGATCATCGAGAAGCCCAATCTCGTGGTGATCGGGCCAGAGGCGCCGCTGGCGGCAGGACTCGCGGATGCACTCCGCACCGTGGGGATCCCGGTGTTCGGTCCCTCGCGCGGCGCGGCGCGCATCGAGTCGTCGAAGGCCTTCGCGAAGGCATTGATGCGCGAGGCTGGTGTGCCGACCGCGCGTGCCATTCGCTGCATCGATGCGCCAGCGGCGAAGCGCGCAGCGCGCGAGTTCGGCGCACCGGTCGTGATCAAGGCGTCGGGGCTCGCGGCTGGAAAGGGGGTGATCGTCTGTTCGACAGTCGCCGAGGCGGATGCGGCGATCGATTCGATGCTGAGGGACGACACGTTCGGAGCGGCGGGGCGAGAGGTGCTGGTGGAGGAATTCATGGAGGGGGAGGAGCTGTCGCTCTTCGCTATCACTGATGGAACGACAGTGCTCCCGATGCTGGCTGCGCAGGACCACAAGCGACTGCTCGATGGCGACATGGGTCCGAACACCGGCGGAATGGGCGCCTACGCACCCGTCTCGCTCTCCAGCGCAGCATTGGTGGACGATGCGGTGGAGCGCGTCTTCGTGCCAACGCTCGCCGCGCTGAACGCCGCGGGCGCACCGTTCAGCGGGCTGCTCTATGCGGGGCTGATGCTGACAGCTCAGGGTCCCAAGGTGGTGGAATTCAATTGCCGCTTCGGCGATCCGGAGACCGAGGCAATCCTTCCGCTGCTGGAGGGCAGCCTTCTGGAGCCGTTACTGGCAGTGGCGAATGGAAGCGGGCTGTCGGACGAACCGCTCGAGTGGTCGACCGGCTTTGCAGTAACCACTGTAGTCGCCGCAGCCGGTTATCCCGACGCGCCACGCAAGGGTACGGTGATTTCCCTGCCCCCGCGCGAGTCGAATATCCATGTCTTTCACGCGGGAACGGCGTTCAACGAGGGCGGCGAGCTGGTCACGGCGGGGGGCCGAGTGTTCGTCGTCACGGCGGTCGCGCCAACGCTGGCGGAGGCGCAGCGGGAGAGCGCACGAGTCGCCGGCGCGATCGAATTTGAGGGGAAGCAGCTCCGCCGCGACATCGGGTGGAGGGAGCTGGAGCGGAGTGCCGGAGCTACCCGAGACTGAGACGATCGCGCGCGATCTCGATCGCGCGCTGTCGGGCGTCATGATCGTCGGGGTGCGGGTGCTGAAAGCCGACGTGCTCCGCGACACGACTGCCGCGTCACTGTCCCGACGCCTCCTCGGCGCACGCATCAAGCGCAGCTTCCGCCGCGCGAAGGCCGTCGTCATCGACCTCGACAGCGGCGACCGGCTCGTCGTCCAGCCACGCTTCACCGGCGCCCTCCTCATCGACGATGGAACGCTTCCGGCCGAGGCGCTCGACTACGTAACCGTCTCTTTCGATTTGGACGACGGACGCGTTCTCTCCTACCGGGACATCCGTCGGCTCGGCACCCTGTCGCTCATGACTCCGCAACGTTTTGAGAAATTCGATGCCGCTTTAGGCCCCGAACCGCTTGACCCGGAGTTCACCGCGCGACATCTATCGGGAATTCTTCGGGATTCCAGACAGGCGGTGAAGAAGTTGTTGATGGATCAGCGACGCATTGCCGGGGTGGGCAACATCTACGCAAACGAGGCGCTCTGGCGGGCCGGCATCGATCCGTCGCGCCCGTCGCGCTCGATCGATGGCGAGGGCGTGAGCGCGCTCCACGCTGGGATCACGAGTGTCCTCCGCGAGGCCATCGAGGCACGTGGCACGAGCTTCCGCGACTACCGCGACGCATCGGGCGCGCGGGGGGGATTCTCGGAGAAGCTGGCCGTGTATGGCCGCGGCGGCCTTCCCTGCCCGAGCTGCGGCGCTACGCTCATCGATACGAGTGCCATCGATGGCCGCACCACGGTCTTCTGCGCCTGGTGCCAGCGGTGAGCAAAAAGTCGCTCCGCCGCCCGAAGACGCCCGACGATCAAATCGCCATCATGCGTGCGAGCGTCAAGGTGGGATGCAAGGATCGGCCGGGCATCTACCGGATGCATTCGGCGGATGGCGAGGTCGTGTATGTCGGCAAATCAAAGAGGATTCGCACGCGCCTCATGAGCTACTTCCGCTGCTCGTACCCCGGCGACAAGGGCGCGCGCATCCTCCGCGACGCGGTCCGCATCGACTGGGAGTATGCGCCGAGCGAGTTCGCGGCGCT
>JBDTXL010000391.1:0-3281 GCA_040006195.1 Gemmatimonadota bacterium
GACGAACCAAGGCGTTTCCCAACCGGCCCCTCAGCGAGGAACCAAGTCACCAATGGGAGCTGCACATGACCACCCGCCCTTCGGCCGCCCTGTGTTCGAGCGCTCGCGAAATCGGCGAAGCGCCGGCCGGCCAACCGCAGTCGAGTCATCCCGGAATCGCGCGCACGCGGTTGCGCACGCGTGTACTCGTAATCGGCAGCGGCATTGCCGGCCTTCACACCGCCTTTCGTGCAGCTCAACAGTGCGCAAATCCCGGTGACGTCGTCCTGCTCACCAAGCGCTCGCTTTTCGACAGCTCCACCAACTACGCGCAGGGCGGCATTGCCGCCGCGCTCGGGGCCGGCGACTCGCCCGCACTCCACCGCCAGGATACACTCGCCGCCGGCGGGATACTCTGCGACAGCGACGCGGTCGACGTGCTGGTGAGCGAGGGTCCGAGTCGCGTCCGCGAGCTCACCGAAGCCGGCGCGCACTTCGATGTCGGCCCACTGGGCGAATACCTCCTCGGTCGCGAGGCCGCGCACTCCGAGCGCCGCATCGTGCACGCGAGCGGCGATCGCACGGGTGCCGAGGTCGTGCGCACGCTGGTCGAGCTCGTGCGCGCGGACAAGCGCATCTCGATCGTCGAGCACGCGCGAGCGCTCGATCTCATCGTGGAGAACGGTGAGTGCGCGGGCGCGCGCGTGAGTGAGCGCGGGCATGCGCTCGACGTGATCGCGGACGCCACGGTGCTCGCCACCGGCGGATGCGGCCAGGTCTATCTCCGCACGACGAATCCTCCGGTCGCCACCGGCGACGGCTACGCGCTCGCGCATCGCGCCGGCGCTGAGCTCGCCGACATGGAGTTCGTTCAGTTTCATCCCACAGCGCTCGACACGGACGAAACTCCACTCGCGCTCATCAGCGAGGCGGTTCGCGGCGAGGGCGCGGTTCTCCTCGACGCGAACGGTGTGCGCTTCATGCCGGCGATCAACGAACTGGCCGAGCTCGCCCCGCGCGACATCGTGACGCGTGCCGTGCTGCACGCGCAGCGTTCGACGGGCGGCGTCACTCTCGACGCGACGAAGCTCGGCGAGGGATTCGCCACACGCTTCCCCGGCATCTTCGCGGTGTGCATGGAGCGCGGCATCGATCCGCGCACCCAGCCGATCCCGGTGACGCCGGCCGCTCATTACATGATGGGCGGCATCGTCGTCGACCTCGTCGGCCGCTCGACCATGCCGCGACTCTCCGCAGTCGGCGAGGTCGCGCGCACCGGCGTGCACGGCGCGAATCGGCTCGCGTCGAACTCGCTGCTCGAGGGGCTCGTCTTCGCCGAGCGAGTCGCGCACGATGTGATGCAGCTGGCGCCGCTCGCGCACGAGCCGGTTGTCGACGCGTGGCAGGTGCCCGTGCCGCCCGATCGCAGCATCTCGCGCGATGCGGCAGTGCGCGTGCGCGTGCTGATGTGGGAGCACGCGGGAATCGAGCGCACCGCCGTGGGGCTGCGCGAGTGCCTCGCTGCGCTCGAGTTGATCATTCACGAGCTGCCGCCGGGCGCCACCGAGGAACACAACCTCGCGCTCACCGCGCAGCTCATAGCGAAGTCTGCGCTCATGCGAGAGGAGTCGCGCGGCGGACACTATCGAAGCGACTTTCCACTCCCGCGAAGCGTGTGGGCGGATCGCCACGTGCAGTTTGGCGCGGGCAAGAAGGCACGGAGGGTTGCGTCATGATCACGTCCCCCGAGGATCTCGCGCTGCAGGCAGAGATTCGCACGCTCGCGCGCGAGCGCAACGCGGTCATCCTCGCCCACAACTACGAGCGCCCCGAGGTGCAGGACGTCGCCGATGTCGTCGGCGACTCGCTCGGCCTCTCGCGCGAGGCCGCGCGCACGGCCGCCGATGTCATCGTCTTCTGCGGCGTGCATTTCATGGCCGAGACGGCGGCGATCCTCTCGCCGGACAAGTCGGTGCTGCTTCCGGATCTCGCCGCCGGCTGCTCGCTCGCCGACACGATGAACGCCGACCAGCTCCGCGCGTGGAAGGCCGAGCACCCGGGTGCGGTGGTCGTGTCGTATGTGAACACGACGGCCGCGGTGAAGGCCGAGACCGACTACTGCTGCACGTCTGGAAACGCGGTCGAGATCGTGAACTCGATCCCCGCCGATCGCGAAGTCCTCTTTGGCCCCGACATGTTCCTCGGCGCGCACGTCCGCCGCATGACCGGCCGCGCGAACATGCACGTCTGGATGGGCGAGTGTCACGTGCACGCGGGAATCTCACCCGAGTCGCTCGACAAAATGCGGCTGGCGCATCCGGGCGCCGAGCTGCTCGTGCATCCGGAGTGCGGCTGCTCGACGAGCGTGCTCGAGGGAATCTCGGCCGGCGCGATCAATGACAAGGATCTGCACATCCTGTCGACGGAAGGAATGATTCGCCGGCCGGCGGAGACGGACGCGAAGGAGTTCATCGTCGCGACGGAGGTCGGGATCCTGCACCGACTTCGCAAGGCGAATCCCGACAAGACGTTCTTCCCTGCCGACGAGCGTGCGTCGTGTCAGTACATGAAGGTCACGACGCTCGCGAAGGTGAAGCGCTCGCTCGAGCTTATGGAGCATCGCATCACCGTGCCGGCGGACGTCGCCGACCGGGCACGGCTGGCGATAGAGCGCATGATCTCGATTGGCGGCACGCCCGCCATGGCGCCGGCGTTCGCGATGGGCGAATGAGCGCGACGGCGACGGCGATCCGGTTTCCCCTTTCGCCCGAGGCAACCGAACGTCTCGTGCGCGCGGCGCTTGAGGAGGATCGCGCCTTCGACGACGTGACCACGCTCACCGTCGTTCCGGCGGGCGCACGCGCCCGCGCGGATATGGTCGCGCGCTCACCCGGCGTGATCGCGGGGCTCCCTCTCGCCGCACGCGTGTTCGAGATCCTCGATGGTGAAACTCGCTGTGCCGCGCTCGTCAGCGACGGCGCACGCATCGCGGCGAATGAAGTCGTGCTAGAGATCCGCGGCACCGCGCGCGCGGTGCTCTCGGCGGAGCGTGTTGCGCTCAACTTCGCGCAGCGCCTGTCGGGAATCGCGACGCTCACCGCGCGGTTCGTGGATGCGGTGCGTGGCACGCGCGCGAAGATCCTCGACACGCGGAAGACGACGCCGGGGCTGCGCGCGCTCGAGAAGTACGCCGTGCTGTGCGGCGGCGGCACCAATCACCGCGCGGATCTCGCCGCGGCGGTGCTGATCAAGGACAACCATCTCGAGGTGGTGGGCGGCGACATCGCGCTCGCGGTACGTCG
>JBDTXL010000392.1:0-4782 GCA_040006195.1 Gemmatimonadota bacterium
TCTTCGGACGCGAGGCGCTCGACATCGCGACTCTCTGGGGACCGCCGGATCGCACATGGCCGGCGGCGAACGCTTTCCGCATCTTCCGCAACTATGACGGCGCGGGCGCGAAGTATGGTGACACCTGGACGCGCTCGACGAGCAACGATCAGGCGCGCGTGGCTCTCTACTCCTCGCTCCGCACGAGCGATGGCGCGCTCACGATCATGGTGGTGAACAAGAGCGCAACTGCGCAGTCCGCGCACGTGAGCCTCGCGCACTTCACGCCGGCGGGGAAGGCGAGCGTTTACACCGTAAGCGGCACGGGCACCGCAATCGCGAAGGGCGCGGACGTGTGGGTGCGGCCGGGCGGAGTGACGTTGAGCTTTCCAGCGAGCTCCATCACCCTGGTGGTGGTGGGGAAGAAGAGTTAGCGGATTGCCGATCGGAGCTCGGGTTTTGTTGCGCCGGGTGCGATGGAGTTCACGCGAATATTTTGCGAAGCACCTTCCGTCGCCGCGGTTCGAGTGAGTGAGATCACTCTACCCTTCGCCGCGTTGTAGGCGCCGAAGTTCGCGAGACCAAGGAGGGAGCCACCGCACCCTCTGCCAATCCCACCATTGTGCAATGGAGCGGCGGAGGCTGCGCTCCTACCTATAGGTGCAGCTTCGATCGACTCCATCTAATAAGTGAAGCGAATACCCCGATTCCGATCGGCGAGACATGACCGACGAAAACGATACGAATGAGAATGCCGATCGCCGCCGCTTCCTTGGAGCCGCGACCAAGACGATTGCCGCATCGAGGTTCGGCCTCGGCGACGCGAGCAGGCACCGAGCGCGGCGTGCCCGGCATCGGTCACAACGTGCCGCAGGAAGCTCCACGAGAATTCGCGCAGGCAATCATCGACGCTGATCGGCCCTGATTCGTGCCTCTAGCCGGCAACGGGCGCGTCGCGACCGACGGCTGGACCTAGCTCACTCCGCAGCCTCCGCCGCCTTCATCACGCGCCCGATCATCGCTGCCCACTCGCACTCGCCCGGCATCGCGACCGCGCCCTGCGTCGCTCGGCGCAGAGCCTCGCGCCCCCATGGCGGCATCGTGCGCCAATCAGCGAGCGACGCGAGCAGCGCCGCCATTGGCCCCTCGGAGTCCTTCAGGAATTCATCGAGCGTCGATGCACCGCTCCCCGCGAGCTCCGTTGCGAGCGGCCCGCGCGTGGCCCACCCCGTCGCGATGCCGCGTGACACGAGGTGGTCGAGATCGCGTACGCCGATCGCTCCCTGCGCCACGAGATCCAGCGCCTCGCGCAGCAGCGCCGCCGTGAGCCTGTTGGCGACGAGCCCCGGCAGCTCGCGCTGCACGATGATCGGCTCGCGACCCGCGAGACGCAGCGTCTCCGCCGCGCGCGCGATCGTCGCCTGCGTCGTCTCGCGGCCGCCGCACAGCTCGACCACCGGCACCGCGTACACGGGATACAGCGGATGCGCCACCAACAGGCGACCCGCAAACGACCGTCCCTCGCCGAGCACGGATGCGCCGAGCGTCGACGTCGAGCTCGCGACGATGGCGTCCGGCGGAAGCACGCTCTCGAGCGATGCGAGCACGGTGCGCTTCAGCACGAGTCCCTCGGGCACGGACTCCTGCACCCACACAGCGCCGCGCACCGCGTCGGCGGCGTTGGCCGAGCGGAGGATGCGTCCACTCTCCGCGCCCTTGCGCAGCGAGCGTGCGCACGCGAGCGCATCCCTCGAACGCTCCAGCGCGCGCGGATCCGGATCGACGATCCGCACCTCGGCGCCGTACGACGCGAAGAGCGCGGCCCATCCGCTTCCGATCTCTCCGGCGCCGATGATGGCGACGGGCGCAGCGCGCGTCACTCTGCCGCCGCGCGCAGAGCGGCCGCCGCGAGCCACCGATCGGCATCCGCTGCGCCCTCGGCGAGCGATCCCGGAGGGAGCCATCGCGCAAAGACGCACTGTTCGAGAAGCGCCAGCACCTGATGCGCCTGCACCGTCATCGCCACCGTGGCGTATCCGCCGGCGGCCGAGCGCCGCACCGCACCGCGACGCTCATCATCCGAGAGCGAGACGTCGAGACGCATCTCCTCCCACTTGGCGAGCGCCGGATTCGCTGCCAGCGCGATCGCGAGCGCGTCATGCACGATGCATCCATCGAAGTGCTCGTACTCCTCGTGAAAGCTCGCGTAGAAGCGAAGAGCGTCCGCCCAGAAGCGCGCCTGCAGATCGCTCTCCCCCGCTTTCGCCAGAGCACGAGTCGCATTTCCCGGCAGCGCGATTCGGCGCGTGACGTCGAGCGGAACGATCCTGAGGTCGAGATTCGCGTGCATCACGAAGTCCGCTGCCTCCGGATCCGACCACCAGTTGAACTCGCTCGTGGGCGTCTGCGTCCCCGGCACGCCGAGGGCGCCCCCCATGACGAAGATTGGACCGAGCGCGTCCGCGATGTCCGGCGCAAACGCGATCGCCGTCGCGAGATTCGTGAGCGGGCCGAGGCAGCAGATGGTGAGCTTGTGATGGCCGCGCACCTGCGCGATGATCGCCTCCGCCGCGCCGTCGATCTCGTGCTCCGCCGGCTGTGAGGGAATTACGTGGCCGAGTCCCTCGGGGCCATGAGTCTCGCGCGCGGGACGCGGTTCGCGCACCAATGGCGACGAGGCGCCGGGGATTATCGGCGCATCGATTCCCGCAATGGACGCCACGAGTCGCGCATTACGCGTCGCCCGGTCGGTGTCGGTGTTCCCGTGCACCGTCGTGATGGCGACGATCTTCAGCGTGGCGAGCTTCGCGGCGAGCGCGAGCGCAACGGCATCGTCGATCCCCGGATCCGTATCGATCAAGATGGAAGTCGGCATGGACCGTGAAGATGGACTAGTGACGCCCCGCGCGCCATTCGTGACGACGACTTCTTTCTCAGGCGGTAAGCTTCCCTTCATGATTGCACTGCTGCTCGCGCTCCAGCTCCGCACGATCACGATCGACCAGCGCCTGGCCGCCGACGCCCACGTGCGCGTCGGCGACACAGTCGTCGTCTCAGCCACGCCAGGCGCCGGCGGGGACTCGGTCGTCCTCGCCGCGATCATCGGGCGGCGCGCGGATCCGAGCGAGATTGCGCGCAGCGACTACCGCGTGCATTTGCATCTCGATCAGCTTCAGCGTCTCATTGGCTACGGCGATCGCGTCGACCGCTTCGCCATCGCGACGCACGGCACTCCCGCAGCTGACTCGGCCGTTCGCATGATCAACGATGCCGCCTTCGGCTTTCGCGCGTATCGATCGCGTGATATCGCGGTGGAAACTTCCGAGACATTCGCGGTCGTGAGCCGCTTTCATCGCGCGATCGGCGTGATCACGATCGTCGCGAGCGCGGTCTTTCTTCTCTGCATCCTTCTCCTCAAGGTCGACGAGCGGAGGCGCGATGTCGCTGCGCTTCGGCTACTCGGCATCTCGCGCCGTTCGGTGATGCTCACCGTCGTGCTCGAAGCCGCGTTCGTATCGGTGATAGGGAGCGGCGTGGGTGTCGTCATCGGGTGGGTGACTTCCGTCGCTGTGAACTGGCATTACCAGGCGCGCTACCAGACGCCGCTCCGCTTCGCGCTCGTCACGAGCGACATCGTGATCTTCGCCGTCACGCTCTCGCTCGTGCTCGGGATAGTCGCCGGCGCGCTCGCGGCGCGCCGGCTGGTGCGCACGCATCCGCTCGTTCTGCTGGGTCGCTGATGCGTCTCGTGCTGGCCCTCGCATCGCTCCGGCGCAATCGCGCGCGCACGATCCTCGCCGTCTGCGGCGTCGCGATCGCGGCGGCGATGCTGCTCGACATGGTGATGCTCTCCACGGGAATGCGCGAGTCGTTTCGGCAGCTGCTCCTGAGCCGCGGCTTCCAGATGCGCCTCACGCCGCGCGGCACGATGCCCTTCGACACCGAGGCAACGATCACCGCCGCCTCCGACGTCACCGCGAAGCTGCGCGCGCGCCCCGAAGTCGATCTCGTGAGTCCCGTGCTCGGCGCATCGGTGCACGTGCTGCGCGGCGATTCCTCGATCACGACCTTCGCGCTCGGCGTCGACCCGCGGGCGCAGGGCGACTATCAGCTCGCCGCCGGCCGCGATGCGACGGAGCCGAACACGCTCATCGCGAACGACGATTTCCTTCGCGCGACCCGCGCGAGGGTCGGCGACACCCTCCGCATCGCCTCGGGCTTCGACCCGCAGCTCCGCACGCACTCGGGCGAGCGCGCGCTCGTCGTCGCCGGCCGCGCGAAGTTTCTCTACCTCGCGAGCGGCCAGCTCGCCGTCGCCATCCGGCTGCGCACGCTGCAGGAGATGACCGGCGTCGCGCGCGACGACCGCGTTTCGCTGTTCATGGTGCGGCTCCGCGATGCGAGCAAGGTGCCCGACGTGACGAAGTGGATGCGCACCGCTCTCCCCACCATCGACGTAATCTCCACCGCCGACGCGATGGCGCGCGTCGACGAGCGGCTCGGGTATTTCCGACAGCTCAGCGCCATCCTCGGCGCCGTGAGTCTGGTCGTCGGCTTTCTCCTCGTGACGACGCTCGTCACGGTGTCCGTGAACGAGCGCGTCGGTGAGATCGTCGTGATGCGTGCGATCGGCGTCTCGAAGGCGCACGTCGTACAGCAGATCGTGCTCGAGGGGACGGCGCTCAGCGTCTCCGGTGCGGTGCTCGGAACCGGGCTTGGGCTCATCACGGCGCGATATCTCAACACGATCCTCTCGCGCTTCCCGGGGCTCCCGGCGGCGATCGACTTCTTCCTCTTCCAGCC
>JBDTXL010000393.1:0-6825 GCA_040006195.1 Gemmatimonadota bacterium
CGGTCACGCGCCGCACCGACTCGTAATCGCCCGCCGGTTCGCGCACCGCGCCGACAACCGCGAGCCCAGTGACGAGAGGAACGGTGGTCGTCTGCGCGTGCGCGCCAATCGCCATGGCGACACTGAGAGTCGCGACGAATCCGCTCGTCGTCATCCTGTGACCGTTCATGCTCCCTCCTTCGGCTTGCATCCTTCCGGCACATAGTCCGTCTTGTTGATCAGCGGCTCCTCCTTCTCGAAGCCACCCTCGCTGTTGATCGGTTTTACTCCGAGCGCGTGCATGAAGAAGTTGATCGCCTTGGCCACTACCTGCGGGATCTGATAGCCGACGCCGAAGCGCATCGACGTATTCAGCGTTCCCGATCTGCACGGCAGCGCACCGGGCATGCTCGACGCCTTGTTGACGCCGACGACCGTGTTGTAGCCGACGTACGGCCCCGTCACGAAGCCGAAAGCGCCGATGCCGACGATGATCTTCGCGCCGTAGGCGAACACGAGCCCGTTCACACCGAGCGAGATCCCGTCGAGCGTGTTGGCGAGATTCTGTTTCGTCGTCACGCTCGTCGGCCCGTCGGCGCGCCAGGCGCCGCCGTTCTCCTTCCCCGCCTTGAACTCGCCGCCGAATGCGTATTCTCCGGTCGCTTCGAGCGTGCCGGTCTGCGCAGTGAAGATCGTCTCGACACGAAGCGTCTGCCGGATCACGACGGATAGCGGCACCGCGATCCCCGTGATCGGGAAGGTCGCATCGATCGGGATGAAGAAGTTCTGCCGGATGTTACCGGCAATGCCCGCGTCCGTGCCCGCAGTGAAGTGAACCTTGAAGCCGGCGGTTCCTGTGAGCTGCACGTACGCCGTATAGATGGTGCCGTTCTGAATCACGAGCGCAAAGTGCACCGTTGGCTGATTGAGCTCGACGACGGCGCTCGCCATCATCTTTACACCCTGCCCGTCGTGCGCCAGCGTGATGCCGAGCCCGCCGCAACAGACGGGGATGACGTGAAAGTCGTTGAGGATGAGCTCCGTCGGTGCCCCGATCCCCGGCATAGCTGGCGCATCCGGCGCCTGTGGCACATACGACGCGAAGTACACCGGGACGTGCGGCGCGAATCCGGTCTGCTCGGGCTCATCGGTCGTGCTCGCACCGGGAAAATCCTTTGCGGTGTACACGAGCGCGGAGCCGATGTCGAGCGGCTGATCGGACTTGATGTTGCAGTCCTTGATCACCTCGGTGATCTCGACCGGGCCGAGTGTCACGGCGAGCCCTGTTGGCGTGCGATCGACAGCCAGCACTCGGCCCATCACGCGTCCCGTCGCGAAGAGGATCTTGTCGACCGCGATCTCTTTCGCGCCCGGGGCGTTCGCATCGATCGTCCATGTCAGCCCGTTCGATGCCATCGCGCGCACGGCGTCGGAGCCGTGCTCCATGATGATCACGCCCGGCTGGTACGTGACCTTATCATTTCGGGTCGGCGAGATCCCCCACGCGAGCTCATTCGGCGTCAGCGTCGCGAGCGAGCGCGGAAGCCCGGCGGCAGGCCGCGCGCCGGGAGCCGCGGATGGCGTCGACGCGCCCGACGGGGGGGCGGGTGGTGCAGAGTCGGGCTTCCTGCACGCGATGACGGTGAGCAGGGCGGAGAGCACGACGAGGGAGACGAGTTTGTTCATGGTGTTGTTCACGGCGCTGAGGGGGTAACGGATCCCGTGCGCCAAGGATCGGAGTTACCCGTTACCACCGTGACGCGGCCACGTTACCGGGTGCAGTAACGTTATTCCCGGGCTTGGAGCCGTTGCGCTTCGGGAATTACGACCCTATGGTGAAGTCACACCCCAGCAGGAGCGTGCACCATGACCAGCTTCGTTCGTCGTAGTTCGCTCGCAGTCGCCATCTGCGCACTCGTGCTCACGAGCTCCGCGGTCGCGCAGATCAAGGTGGAAGTCGGAGCGTCGGTCGGGATGTATTCGCCGGTTGGCGGCTTCAAGCCAGCCTCCGTTTACTCGAGCAGCCTCCCAAACAGCGCCGGCGATCTCTCGGGCGCGTCCTTCGGCGCGCAGCTTCGACTCTGGGTGGCGCCGCACGTAGGATTTCAGCTGGCGGGAGCGACATCGTCGACGGATGTGGGCAACGGATTATTCAGCCCCGGTGGCGGGACTCCCACGACGAACGCGCGCATATCGACCGGAAGCGCCCAACTTCTTTTCCTCGTTACCCCCGAGGCGAGCACCGCTCGCGTGTGGCTCGGCGCCGGTGGAGGCGCAATCCGGCACGGCGGCTCGACGTACGAGCCGTTCGGAACGCCGGTCAACTACGGCGCTGTGATGAGCGTGGGCTCCGCCATTCGCATCCGCGGCGGCTTGAGCGCCAACCTCGGTCTCACGTCGATGATCTACAACCTCGACATCCGAGGAACTGCGGCGACCGATCCGGGTCTGTCGGAACGCGGCAGACAGGTCGACCTCCTCGTGCACACGGGGCTGAGCTACAGCTGGCACTAACTCGCGGAGCGCGGAACGGACATACCACCATCGGACGCCGTACGTCAGTGCTGACAAAAAACGCCGGACCTCACGAACGGAGGTCCGGCATTGTGCATTAATCGTATTCTTTCGACTGCCGATGCGGAAACGCTGGCGGCGAGCCCTAACGCCGCAACGAACGAGATACGATGCATATCATCCTCCGACGTGTTCAGGAGCACGATCCCCGATTTGCCGGCGCACCGGCGTCGTGCATGCGTATCTAATTCGGATGCGGAAAAGTATCGAGGCGACTGCGCCCCTGCCTCACGCGGTCGAGCTCCACGGCTCGTTTGCCACGATCGCGCGCAAATCACTCGCGCTCAGCCGCTCCGGCTCCTCCGCGTCCCCCGCGCGCTCGAGCACTCCGCGCACCACCTCGTCCACCGTCACTGTCGGCGCGTCGGCCTCCTCGGTGATGTCCATCTCCCACTTGCCGCGCTCCATGCCCTTGAGCGCGAGCCGGTAGCGCGCGCGATACACGGTCCGCCGCGCCTCACTTCCCTCCTCCTCTATCTCCGGACGCAGCGCCACCACCGCGATCGCGCTCTCGTTTCCGCCCTGACGAATCGAGGCGAAGAGATGCAGCTCCTCGATCCGTTCCACCGGCAGCTGCTCCGCGATCTCCCGCAGAAATCGCTCGCGTCCCTCGGCGAAGATCTTCTTCACTTCACCGCCGCCGATGCGCCCGACGCGCGACGCTGCTCCGCGCCCCGCGCATCGAGCTCGCGCTCGACGTAGAGCTTGAGGATGTGCATGAAGTCCTGCGCATTCGTCACGACGCCGAACGCCTGATGCGTGCCGCGATCCTTCAGCTTGCTCACCACGAACTCCGACGAGTCGACGCAGATCGTCGGCAGCTCGCGCAGCGTGCCGTCCGGCTCCGTCACGAAGGCGGGCAGCATGTTCCCCGTCGCGATCGCGTGCAGCGCCGTCGCGACGAGAATCGCCATCGTCGCCTTGATCGTGTGCGCCTTCATCGCGTCCTGCGCCTGCGTCATGTCGTTGAGCACGCCCGGCAGCGGGCCATCGTCGCGGATCGATCCCGTGAGCACGTACGGCACCTTGTTCACGACGCACGCATGCATGATCCCGTCGGTGATCGTGCCGTTCGCCACCGCAGCCTCGATCGAGCCCGCTGCACGCACCCGATTGATCGCTCGCATGTGCAGCCCGTGCCCGCCCTGCGTCGAACCGCCCTGCGAATTCATTCCGAGCGTCGTGTTGAAGATCGACGTCTCGATGTCGTGCACCGCCACCGCATTCCCCGCGAGCAGCGCGCCCACGAATCCGTTCTGGATGAACCACGTCATGTCCGCGCGAGCGCGCGAATGCACGAGTGCCGGCCCGGTCACCCAGATCGGATATCCCTTGCGATCGCGCTCGTCGATCAGCAGATGTGCCATCAGCGCGTAATCGATCGGCTTCTCGCGCGAGACCTCGCTCGACATGAACTTGAATTCGCCCTCCTCGCCGCCGCCAAGGAACGCCTGCGCATGAACGAGAATCCCCTCGCTCCCATCCTCGGCCGCGCCCACTGCGATCAGCTCATCCTTCCGCACGCGGCGCATCTCGCGGATCCACAGCTTCCCGTCCTTCGCGAGCATCAGCACGCCGTCCATTCGCGGCTCGCGCGGCATTTGCCACTCGCCGTTGATGCGAACGTACGTCGGCAGATTGGTCGTCGAGAAGAAGCCTTCGGGGAGCACACCGTCGGCAGGCGCGGGGACGAAGCGCGCGTCAGGGGCGCCAGCGAACTTGGGCGCCGTCAGGTCCGGATGAAGAAATGTGGGCACCCCGAAAGCTAGCCTGGGGCTGGCGACCGCGGCAGGTCAGAGCAGCGAAACGGGATCTCTATCGAACGCCACACGCAGTGAATGCGACGCCGGCACCGGGAAGCGCTCCACGAAGTACCGCCCGACGTTCGACAGCGCGCTCGCCTTCTGGCTCTTGAGCAGCAGATGCCAGCGCCACCGCTTCTTGATCCGGTCCACCGCGCACGGCGCAGGCCCCACCACCGTCACATCCGTGATCGCCTGCGACGCGAGCAGCGCACGCACCCACTCGGCCGCGTCGAGCGCGAGCTTCGCCGTCGCATCCTCATTGAGCCCGCTGAAGATCACGTTCGCGAGACGGATGGCCGGCGGATACGGTGGATCTCGCCGCGCAGGAGATTCCTGCCGAACGAAGGCGAGATAGTCGTGCGTCACCGCGCACTGCACCGCGTGATGCATCGGCACTCGAGTCTGGATGATCACCTCGCCGCCCTTCGGCCCGCGCCCCGCTCGCCCCGCGACCTGGCTCAGAAGCTGAAAGCTCCGTTCACTCGCGCGAAAGTCCGGGAGGTTGATCCCGACATCCGCGTCGATAACGCCAACCAGCGTCACGTTCGGGAAGTCGAGCCCCTTCGCGATCATCTGCGTGCCGAGCAGAATCTCGACCTCGCCGCGCCCCACGCGATCGAGGATTTCGGCGTGCGCCCACTTACCGCTCGTCGTATCGACATCCATCCGCGCAATCCGGGCATACGGATATCGCTCGGCGATCAGCCTCTCCACCTGCTGAGTCCCAAGCCCGCGCTGCTTCACCGTGCTCCCGCCGCACTTCCGGCACTTCGCTTCCGGAAGCTCCTCGTGCAGGCAATAGTGACAGATCAGTCGCTCGGGACTTCTGTGATAGGTGAGCGTGATGCTGCAGTTCGGACAGCTGCGCACGGTGCCGCACGCGTCGCACTGGAGAAACGACGCGTAGCCGCGGCGGTTGAGCAGCAGGATGCTCTGCTCGCCCTTCTGCAGCCGCTCGCCGAGCGCGGCCTCCAGTGGCTCGCTGAACACGTAGTTGAACGGGACGCGGCTCGGATCGACGGGCTTCCCACCCACCGGGCGCTGGCTGTGCCGCAAGTCCACCACCTCGACCGTCGGCAGCTTCGCCGTACCCACGCGTTCGGGCAGCGAGAGCAGCGTGTACTTCCCCTGCGCCGCGTTCTCCCAGCTCTCGAGACTCGGCGTCGCGCTCCCGAGCACCACCACCGCGCCCTCAGCGCGCGCGCGCACCATGGCCACCTCGCGAGCATGATAGCGCGGCGTCTCGCCATTCTTGTAGCTCCCCTCGTGCTCCTCATCCACGATGATCGCGCCGAGATTCGCGAGCGGCGCGAAGATGGCCGATCGTGCGCCGACGGCTATCCGCTTCTCGCCACGGCGAAGCGCGAGATACGCATCGTAGCGCTCGCCATCGCTCAGCGCCGAGTGGAGCACCGCCACCTCGTCGCCGAACACAGCGCGAAAGCGGTCGACGGTCTGCGGCGTGAGCGCGATCTCGGGTACGAGCACGATCGCGCTCTGGCCGCGCCTCATCACGATCTCGCGAAGGAGCTCGATGTAGACGAGCGTCTTTCCGCTTCCCGTGACGCCTCGCAGGAGAAAGACATCACCGCCCTTGCCTTGCACCAGCTGCGCGATCGCATCCGCCTGCGCGGCCGAGGGCTCGTGCGGCGTCGCCGCGATGCGCGCGCGCGACTGGAACGGATCGCGCGCAACGACGCTCGTCTCGATGACGACCAATCCGCGAGCCTCGAGCGCGCGCACGAGATCGGCGCCGAAGCCCAGCTGCGTCGTGAGATGCGGCACCTCGCCGCGCCCGCCCATCTGCTCGAGCACCTCGTACAGCGCGCGCTGCCTCGGCGCGCGCTTGAACGTAGCCTCGCGCTCGAGGAGCGTCGGAAGCTCCGTCACGATGCTCGCCACGCGGAGCGTCTTCGTGGATGGCTGAGGTGCGCGCTCGCCCGTGAGCAACACCGGGAGCACGCTTCGCAGCACGATGCCAAGCGGCACCACATAGTACTCGGCCATCCATCTGCAGAGCGACATCATCGCATCGGAGAGCACGGGCTCGGCATCCGGCGCCTCGATGATCGCGCGAGGGCGCGCGATTCCCGCGCCGTCGGTTGGGCCGAGCGAGATGCCGATCGCGCGCTTGTTGCGAACAGGCACGAGCACGCGCGAGCCGGGCGGAGGGATCGGCCCGTCGCCAACCGAGTACGTAAATGTCTGGAACAGCGGCAGCGGCAGGGCGACCTCGATGAACCGAGGGGCGTTCATGCCTTCGCTACGCCCAGCCCCGGCCCGAAGGGAATGCTGATCACGCTGCCGTGAATCGTGGCGCCGGTGTACGGGTCGGCCGCGAGAAGCGCCGCGCCATCGAGATCGGCGTAGTCGAGCAGCGGCGAGAGATGCGCAGCCGTCGTGATGCCCACACTCGTCTCGATCATGCATCCCATCATCACGCTCATGTCGTGCGCACGGGCGACGG
>JBDTXL010000394.1:0-4262 GCA_040006195.1 Gemmatimonadota bacterium
TCGTGTACTTGAGCGCGTTGGTCACGATGTTGAGAAAGAGCTGGCGCAGCCGCGTGCGGTCCGCGAGCACGACGACATCCGCAATCTCGGGCATCGTCACCGTGAGCCCGGCCGCTTCGCCGAGGATCGTTGCGGTTTCGAAGACTTCGGTGGCGAGTGGCGCGAGCGGCACGCGCTCGCGATGCAGATCGAAACGGCCTTCGTCCGCGCGCGCGAGCGTGAGCAGCGAGTCGACGAGATCCGCCATGCGCGTCGTCTCGTGGAGCGCCTCCTCGAGCGCGATCAGCTTGTCGGGCCCCGGCGCTCGGTCGCTCATCGCGCGCTCGACGTCCGCGCGCATCACTGCCAGCGGCGTCTTGAGCTCGTGGCTCGCGTCCGCGGTGAAGCGGCGGAGCGCGGCGAAGGAGCTCTCGAGACGCTCGAGCATCTCGTTCAGCGTCACTGCGAGCTTTGCGATCTCTTCTCCAGCGGTCACCGGCAGTCGTCGATGCAGTGAGCGTCCGTCCGTGATCGCTCGCACCTCGTTCACCAACCGATCCACCGGCTGAAATGCGCGTCCCGCGATCGCATAGGCGAGCGCGATCGACGCGATGAGCAGTATCGGCGCGACGGCCGCCATCGTCTCGACGAGATCCTTGATAGCGGGATCGGGGATATCGGCCGTCGTCGCGACGACCACTCGAGACACAGCCGATCCCTCGTCCGTCGGCGCCTGCGCGATCATCAGGAGCCTCCGGTCGTCCAGCTGCACGGTCTTCGCGACTCCGGTGGTCGGCGCACTCACCGCGGCCGCCATCAGCACCGCGAGCTGATCGGGATCCTCGTTGAGCTCGCGAATCGGCGCCGACACATAGAGAATGCGCCCACTCGCGTCGAGCACGAGCAGATAGTCGGGCATCCCCTCGAGCATCGTGCGCAGCGGCGCGTCGAGTTGCGCACCAGCCAGCGAGTCGCGATTCGCCGTCACCGGCTGCCCGGCGAGCTCGGACTGATGAATCAATCGCAGCGCGAGAGTCGCCTCGACGAGCGCGTGACGCCTGAGCTCATCGACCGCGCCCTCCCGGCGCGTCGTCCAGATCACCGCCGCGAACACACCGACGGTGCCGATGAGCGCGGCCGCGTACGCCGTCGTGAGCTGCGCGCGGATCGTGCTCATGCGCGGCTAGACGCGCACGACGTAGCCGACTCCGCGCACGGTATGGATGAGCTTCACGGCGTGCGTGCTGTCGATCTTCTTCCGCAGATGATTGATCACGACGTCCACGATGTTCGTCCCGGGATCGAAGTGATACCCCCATGCGTACTCGGTGATCAGCGTCCGGCTCATCACGCGCCCCGCGTGCCGCATCAGATACTCGAGCACCGTGTACTCCTTCGGCGTCAGCTCGATCGCCTCCTCGGCGCGCGTCACGGTGCGCGTGTTCTTGTCGAGCGAGAGATCGGCGACCTTGAGCACTGCCGCGGCCATCGTTGGCGTGCGCCGGCTCAGCGCCTCGACGCGCGCGAGCAGCTCCTCGAACGCGAACGGCTTCGTGACGTAGTCATCCGCGCCTGCGCGGAAGGCCTCGACCTTCGCATCGACCGCGTCCTGCGCCGTGAGCACGAGCACCGGCCGCTCGAAGCCGCGCCCCCGGATGTTGCGCAGCACGTCCATGCCGGAGCGTCCCGGCAGCCGCATATCCAGCACGACGAGGTCATACTGCTCCGACGCCGCTCGGCGCTCTCCCTCTTCGCCATCGGTCACGAGATCGACGCCCCAGCGCTGCTCCTCGAGCCCACGCTTCACGTACTGTCCAACCGTTGGATCGTCCTCGATCACCAGAATTTTCATTTCGTGCCGTTGTCCTCAGCGCTCGTTCGGGCGACGCAGCCCGAACTCGCGAATCTTGCGATAGAGCGTCTTCGGCGAGATGCCGAGGATGTCCGCTGCCTTCCCCTGATGCCACCGCGCATGTTGCAGCACCGTCTCGATGTGCTGCCGCTCCACCTGCTCGAGGGGCGCGAGCGGATCCGTGGCGCGTCCGCCGTTCGACGCGGGGAGCCCGCCGAGCGGAACGTCGTTCGCATGAATCACCGATCCCGTCGCGACGAGCGCCGCGCGCTCGATGACGTTGCGCAGCTCGCGCACGTTCCCGGGCCACGGATACGCCTGCAACGCCTCGATCGCGTCGGGGCTGAGCGAGCGCTGCACGCCGTCCGCCGCCGCATCCAGAAAGTGACGCGCGAGCAGCGGGATGTCGACCGCGCGCTCGCGAAGCGGTGGCAGCGTCACGCTGATCGTGTTGATGCGATAGTAGAGATCACTTCGAAAGGTGCCGTTCGCAACGCGTTGCGCGAGATCCTGATTGCTCGCGGCGACCACGCGCAGATCGGAGCGTACCTTCTGCGTTCCTCCCACCCGATAGAACGTCCCCAGCTCGAGCGCGCGCAGCAGCTTGCCCTGCACCTTCGGATCGAGCGCGCCGATCTCGTCCATGAAGATCGTCCCGCCATTCGCGAGCTCGAACAGCCCGAGCTTTCGCGTCGATGCCTCGGCGTGCGCGCCGCGCTCGTGGCCGAACAGCTCGCTCTCGACGAGCGCATCCGGAATCGCGGCGCAGTTGATGTCGACGAGCGGTCCCGTCACGCGATGCGACAGCCGGTGCAGCATGCGAGCGATCAGCTCCTTCCCCGTTCCCGATTCGCCGAGTATCAGAACGGCCGAGTCGCTGCGCGCAACACGCTCGACGAGTGCGAGCACCGCCTGCATCGGTGCGTACTGCGTAACGATCTCCGACTGCTCCTCGCGCGCCGACAGCCGCTTGTGCAGAAGCGCGTTCTCGCGCGTGAGCTCGCGCTTCTCCCAGGCGCGGCGCACCATCACGTCGATCTCCGCCATTCGGTACGGCTTGGCGAGATAGTCGTACGCGCCGAGCTTCATCGCACTGATCGCGGTCTCGATCGTGCCGTTCCCGGTGATGATGATGACCTCCGGCGGAGACAGCTCCTCGCGGATCTGGCGCAGCACCTCGAGCCCATCCATTTCCGGCATCACGATGTCCAGCAGCGCGACGTCGAACGCCTCGGCCCGGAGCGCATCGAGTGCCGACCGGCCATCGGTGTGCATCGACACCTGGTAGCCGCGCCCCTCGAGAAATTTCTGAAGGATGGAGCCGAGGTGTGCCTCGTCTTCGGCGATCAGCACCTTGATGCGGTTGTCATCTCTCATGTTGCTGGCTCCGCGAGCGGTAGTATCACGCGAAAGGTGCTTCCTTTTCCGAGCGCGCTGTCGACTTCGATTCGGCCTCCATGATCGGCGACGATCCCGTAGCAGATCGAGAGACCGAGGCCGGTGCCGCGTCCCGGCGGCTTGGTGGTGTAGAACGGCTCGAAGAGCCGCTGACGAACGGTGGTCGAGATCCCGGTGCCCTGATCGATCACCTCGATCACGACTTCCTCTCCCCTCACGGGTGAGCGAAAGGCGCGGAGGCCGATCGCGCCTTGATGGTCCATCGCATCCATCGCATCCATGGCGTTGAGCATGAGCGCCATCAGCACCTGCACAAGCTGGTCGCGATCGGCGCGGACGACGAGCGTCGCGTCCGTTGCAATATCGACGTCGACGGTCATCGACTTGAACGTCGGATGATACTTGAGCAGGCGAAGCGTCTGCTCGACGACGTCTCGCAGCTCCGACGGCGAGCGCGTCGCGCCGGTAGGGCGGCTGAAATCGAGGAGCCCGTTCAGGATCCGCTTCGAACGATGCACCTCGTGATCGATGATGTCGCACAGCTCGGCGAACGATGCGCGCAGCTCATCCGGCATCCTGGAATCGGCGAGCTGCATCGCGAGCGTCTCGGCGCAGGCGCCGATCGTCGCGAGCGGATTGTTGATCTCGTGCATCGCGCCCGCGGCCAGCGTCCCCACGGCGGCGAGCTTGCGCGCCTGCGCAGCCTCTTCCTGCGCGCGTATCGCATCGGTCACGTCCTCGCCGATGGTGATCACGTGCGTGACGACGCCCTCCTCATTGCGCATCGGAATTTTCGAGACGCGATAGACGCGCGCATCACCAGCGGCGACCGACTCGATGTCGAAGCGCAGAATTTCGCCGGTGCGAAAGACGAGATCGAACTCGCGCTTGAGCACGTCCTCCGGCTGGCGGCGGAGGAGCTCGAAGATGCTGCGGCCGAGTGCGTCGTCTCGCTGCACGCCCTGCATCCCCGACTCGCGCGTGCGATTCCACGCGCGCACACGATACTCGCGATCGACGACGTGCAGCCCGA
>JBDTXL010000395.1:0-1570 GCA_040006195.1 Gemmatimonadota bacterium
GCTCACGCGCCTGTGCTTCCTTCACACGGTCGATCTGGATTTTCTTGATGATCACGTCGCGTCCGCCGACGGCGGTCACGACACCCTTCCCCTTGATGCCGGCGGCGGCGAGCGCGGTGCGAATTGCGTCGGCGACGATGCCCGGATCCATCACTTCACCTTCGACGATCGCGTCTGCGAGCAACGGCGCGATGGCGACCTTCACGAGCTGCGGATCACCGCGGCCGTGATCGATGACCGCGACCTTGATGAGACCGGAGCCGATATCGAGTCCGATTGTCGTCTTCTTGCGACCGAAGAGCGCCATGTTGGAGGCCGGTGAGAGGCGGGGATTACTACGTAATTGGACGTGGACGTGACGCGGTGGGGCAGTTGTGGCACGGTACGATACCCGTAGTCCAACCGGGCTGTACCAAAGCTTTGCTACTGTGACACGAGCGGCGGCGGTGAACGTAACACCCTATTTCGGGGCCTCAGCGCGCGACGTGACAGCAAGCAAGGGCGGCGCGACGTTGTCAGCGCGTGAGCTCCAGCCACGCATGAATCCGAGCGGGAGCAGGGCGTTGTGCGCTGTCGACAACGACGATCAGCGAGACGCGACGTCTCGCAAACGCGAGCGGCGACAATCCAACGCGCGCGTCCGAAACAACGAGGAAGAGCCGCGGTGACAGCTTCGTAATTCGAACGCTGTCGATGGCATCCGCGGCGCCGATGGGGTAGGAGCGATTCGCAAGGATCCCGCGAGCGGGGCTCGCGCTCCATGAGAAATTCCACATGGAGGGCGCAATGGTTGCGGCGAGCCCCAGCTCCGCCGCATCGAGCGCCCGAGCGCGGAGCAGCTGCTGCATCGCTTCGCGCCTTTCGAGTAACGCCGAGAAGACGACGCCGATGACCAGCGCGCCGATGACGGCGATCGCGCCGATGGTCATCATGAGGGCTACGCCGTGCTTGCGGGATGGTAGCGAGCGGCGAGGGCGCGCGGCGGACGTGCTCAATTGCGGAGCGCGATCGTAGTCGCGAGCGAGTCGAGGGTAACTTGCGCAGAACGTCGCGCTGCGACTGCCAGCACGTCGATGCGCGCAACGCGGAGGGGATCGGTAGTCGGGGCGCCCCCGCGGTCGAGGTACGCGAGCTGAATTCCCGCGGGGGCGAACGGACCGCTCACCGGCTGCACGACGTTGCACGGGGTCGCGCGCGAGGCGAGACAGTCGAGGTAGCCGAGATACCAGCGGGAGTCCGAGGCGCGGTACAGCTCGTAGCGCGCGCGGCGCACGACGCGAACGAGCGTGCCCGCCCCGACGGCGGTATCGAGCGGAGGATCGACCACGAGCGTGAGTGCGGCCGACGCCTCGGCGGCGGTCGTCGTGAGCCCCGTGGCGACGGGACAGGAGCCGGTGCTCGAGGGGTTGGCGGTGAGAACGTGCCGCCGCCAGGAGTCGCCGAGCGTGGAGTCGGTGGCCAGCACGAGTAGCGTGTCGCCCACTTCCGGCTGGGTGCCAAGCCAGGTGAGAAGAGCTCCTGAGGCGAGATGCTCCGGGGGAATCGTGATGCGTTGGCGCGACGCGGAGAT
>JBDTXL010000396.1:0-2318 GCA_040006195.1 Gemmatimonadota bacterium
TCGCGCTCCGCGGCGGCGAGGAGGTACTGCTCGCGCATCGTCGCGATGTACGGCTGCGTCGCCGCGAGCTTGTCCGCCCACTCACGACGCTCCTCCTGCAGCTCGACCTCCGCGCGCTGCCGATCCCAGTCGACACTCGCGATCTGCGCGCGCAGCTCGTCGCGCATCGATGCCGCGGCTTCGCGCTCGTTGCGCAGCGCCACAGAGGAGTGGCTGAGCATCATTCGCGTCGCATCCAGATCGGTTTCGAGGCGATCGATCGTGCGCTGCGCGTTCGAGCGTGCGGAGGTGAGCTCGTCCTGCATTGTGAGCATCGCGTCGCGTGCGCCCGCAAGCTCGGATTCCACGTGGTGGCGGCGCTCGGCGCTGTCAATGCGCTCCGATTCGAGCCGAGCGGTGAAGCGCGCGTCGGCATCGCCCGCATCGGCGCGGAGGGCTTCGAGCGAGCGTTGCGCGTCATCGAGCGTCGCGCGCGCCTGCTCGAGCTCCACCCTGAGTGCGCCGAGATCACGGCGGGCGGCCGTCAGCTCGATGCTCTGTTCGTCGTGGTGCCGAAGACGCTCCTGGAGCTCGCCGAACTGATCGCGGAGCTTCTCAGACTGGACGGCGCGCTTCCGCATGGAGAACGAAAAGTCCTGCCGCGTTTGTCGCGCGCGGCGGGACCACACGTACGAGGCGATCGCGGCGCCCGCGAGCGCCCCGAACCCCGCCGTGACCAGCGCGACCCAGAAAACGACCATGGATCCGACTTCCACCTACGCTCCTTCGTTCGGGTGAATCCCCCCGATAATGGAGACATCGCAAGCCCCGTGCAAATCTTCTTTTCACGAGGTGTAACGGGATGGCGCTGTAACACTCCGTTACGCGTGTTGCGCCGCCAGCTCGACGTCGGTCCTTCCAGAGGCAGAACGCGTGTGTCCGTGAGTGAGCCGAGGAGCAGCAATGCAGGGACGAATTCGCATCGCGATCGCATGTGCAGGGATGCTGGCGACATCGGCGGTTGTCGTGCGCGCACAATCGACCTATCGCGAGACAGGTTCGGTGACCGTTGGCGGGTACATCGTGTGGGTGCGCGGGACAAACGCGAAGACGGTGGAGCTGTTCGTCGGCCGAGGCTTTCGCGATGCATTTGCGCGCCCGCACGAAATGGATGCGGCGAGGCTGCAACAGTGGATCGATAGCGTACGGGCGGTCGCGCCACTGCCGGCGGACGACTCGAGCAGTACCGACATGCGCCTTCGCGGCGCTGTCGTGGGCACCGATGTCACGATGGTGCGCCGCGTTGGCGGACCGTTTTCGGGGCTCCGGCTGCTCGTGAATGGCGAGGAGCCGATCACGATGGCCGAGCCGACCGCGCGCGACTTCATCGCGGCACTCGACTCGGCGGTGCACGCTGCGAGCGATCTGACGCCGGAGTCGAGGATGGCCCACATGCTCCCGGGCGATGCGCCCGTGGCGGCGACTACGGTTGCGCTTGCGGCGGAGCCGGCGACGCCAGTCCTGGCGCACGTCACCGCACCGAGGGTTGCGCCCGTACCCGTCGTCGCTACTCCGCCGATCGTCGTCGCTGCCGCGGTGCCGATTCCGGCGCGCACGCCCGCCCCAACGCCCCCGCCCGCGCCGGTGATCGGCGTCGCGCCGCCGAACGCGGATTCCTCGCTCACGATCGCCGTCATCGAGCCGTCGGCAGTGCAGGCGCCGCCAGAGCTGGTGTTGCCGATGCCGAGTGAGCGCGTGCTGGTTACGAGTCGCGTGGAGATAGCTCCGACGCCGTTGCCGCGCCCCGCGATCCCGGCGCCGGTCGTGCGCGCGTTGCCGGCACCGGAGCCGGATTCAGTCGTGGTTGCTCCGCATCTCGATTCTCCTGCGGACAAGCTAATCCACACGCCGCTCGGGCCCTTCACGATTCCGGGCGCAATGCTCGCCGATCGCGACAAGCAGGCGCAGTACTGCTACTCGCAGCTCGGGCTCAAGTACAATCCGGATCTCAAGGGCGAGATTACGGTGAAGCTCGCAATCAACAGCGACGGGACGGTGCAGGACGCAATGGTCACGAAGCGCAACTGGCAGGGAATCAGCGCCGGCGAAGTCGAGGCGTGCGTGCGCGCGCTCGCGAAGGATTGGACGTTCGCGTCGACGGATCCGGCGGTCACCGGTGGAGCGAAGATCCTGACTTTCACCTTCGCCCCTCAAGTCGCCTCGGCGCCCTAGTCTCGTCCGGCGAAACACAACGCGTGCGGCTCTCGTAAGGGCTGGTGTAGCAGCCTTCACCAGGAGCGCGCATGTTCAGTCTCATCGGAATCGGAATCTCGATCGCG
>JBDTXL010000397.1:0-3535 GCA_040006195.1 Gemmatimonadota bacterium
GACGCGGCGCAGCAATGGTGGGGGCGCGTTTTCGCCATCGCGAGCATCGTGACGCCGGTGCTGCTCGGCATGTGCGTCGGCGCGGTGGCGACCGGGATTGCGTGGGGCTCCCACCCGGCGTCGTATGGCGATCCGACGCATTTGCCGTTCGTCACGGATTTCATCCTGCCGTGGTTCACCTGGTTCGGCCTCGGTGTGGGCCTCATGGCGCTCGCGCTCTTCTCCTTTCTCGCCGCGGTTTATCTCACGGTCGAAACGGAAGGGACGCCGCTGCAGGAGGATTTCCGAAAGCGCGCGCTCTGGTCGGCCGGGGCGGTGTTCGTGATCGCATTCGGCGTCCTCGCGCTGTCGTGGAGCCACGCGCCGATGGTTCGACGCGGACTCATGGCCGGATCGTGGGCGCTCCCCTTTCACGTGGTCACCGGCGTCTCGGCGTTGACGGCGATCGCCGCTCTCTACACTCGCCGCTTTCATCTCGCACGCACCGCAGCTGCGGCGCAAGTGACCTTCATCCTTTGGGGATGGGCCGCATCACAGTACCCGTATCTACTGCCGCCAACGCTCACGATCGAGACCGCCGCCGCGCCGATGCCCACACTGGTGCTCGTCCTTTGGGCGCTCGCGGCCGGCGCGTGCGTGCTCTTTCCCTCGCTCTACTATCTCTTCCGCATCTTCAAGATGCAGCGGAGTGCGTAGGGCGCAGGACATGCAATTGGAGAGACGACAAGAACGGAGAGGGACACAGAGGAAAACGGAACCAGTAAGCGCCGTATCCGTTCGTTGTAAGCGTGGTCATCCGTTCGATTCGTTTCACCAATTGTTAATGGCTTGCCTTCCAGCGCGCGCTCTCCGCCTCTCGGCCACTACGGCTTCTTCAGCGGAATCTTCGTCGCCGCATTCTCGTCGCTCAACCGCTTGAGCCCCGCGCGCGCCTGGTCGGAGATCTGCTTGAAGTACGGATCGCCGTTCTGCCACATGTCACCGACGAAGGCGTACGCGTCGCGCGCTCGTGGCTTGTCGCCCAACTTCTCGGCGACGCGCCCGCGGTGGAACTCGGCGAGAACCCCCAGGGGCGCATTGAGGACGCTCGTTTCGTCGAGGATCGCTGCTGCCTCTGCGTCGCGCCCCTGCGAGGAGAGCAGCATCGCCTGCGTGATCCATCCCCATCCGCACGAATGACAAAGGCTGTCCGGCAACGCGGCGAACTGCCTGATCGCGCCGGCCGTGTCACGCCGTGCCAGGGTCATGTACGTGCGCGCGAGAGCCATCACATAGGTGAACTCGCTCGATTCGAATCCTGGATGCGGACTCTTCGCCATCGAGTCGGCCACCTGCATGACGAGCTTGATCGGCAGCGTGTCGTCCCTCATCCCCCAAAAGCTGATCGCACACGAGGCACAATATTTTCCTTGCCGCAGGGCCGCGAGCACCGCACTGTCGGCCTCCGCCGCGGGTATCTCTCCCGCGATCGAAGCGCCGAGCAGCGCGTCGGGATTGCGGTAGATGGCTAGCGCCTGACGCATGTGCCCGCGCAGGGCGAGCACGTACGCGACCCGCCGCTGGCGGTGCGCAGAATCCGCAAAGCCTGCGAAGTTGGCTTTTCTCCCAGCGGCAATCAGGCGGGCGAGCCGGACCGTTGTCTCCGCACTGTCCGCCCACTCGATGGCCGCCGATGCCGCATGCTGCAGTTGGTCGGCGGATGCGGTGTCGAGCATCCGCTGCGTTTCAGTGGTCTGCGCGAGTGCCGGGTCGGCGAGCCGTGCGAGCAATCGCATGCCTTCGGCGTCGACATCCGTCGGATTCCTCGCGAGATAAGCAGCGAGGTATCGACGACCGTTCGCCGTTCCGTAGCGGAACGACATCTCGATGGCGTGGATGTACGATGGCGTGAACGCCGAGTCGAGAGCGATGGCCTTGTCGAACGTGCGAACGACCTCGCTCTCGGGAACGCCGGTCTGCTCTCCCCACCCCCAGTGGTACTGCGCGTCGCCGAGGAGGAACCAGCCTTCGGGGTCGTTCGGATAACGTCGCACCAGCTCGTGCGTGGTCGCTAACAATGCCTTCTGATCGACGAGTCGCACCGCATCGGGCGACGAGCCGAGCTTGGCGAACTGCGCCCCGCCCACGACGAACATGCTGTCTCGCGGCGACAGGCCACGTGTGTAACGAGCCGCGCGCGTCAGCAGATCGACCGCGCTGGAATCGGCGGCGCCGCCCACCCAACCGCGCGCGGCGCCATTCTGCGTCATCGCTATCCCGAACGTCGAGTCGCTCGACACCGCCTTGTCGTAGTAGGCGACCGCCGAATCCCACGCGCTCTGCCGGAAGAATTGCTGCGCCTGCAGAAACGCCTTGAGGGCGGGAAGGGAAGTGGTGCCCACGGACGACATCTGCGCGAAGCCGAGCGCGCGCGTCTTGCCGAGCTCGCGGAGGAGGCCGACGGTGAGCGAATCGGAGAGTCGATCCATGTGCGACAAGCCGTCGCGCCGCTCGACATCGCCGATCACGTTTCCGGATCCGACGTCGACGAGCGAAGCCGACGCGCGAACGGAGTCCGTCCCCGATCTGATGAGCCGCCCGAACACCGTGAGTCGTGCGCCCGTCGATCTCCCGAGCAGGCGCGCCGACTCCTTGTCCGCGCGCCCAGTCCAGCGCCGTACCACGAGCGTCGGCGACACGGTGCGCAACGGTCCCGCGCCGTCGAGGTTGCGCGAGAGGACGTCGACCATCCCCTCGTGCCAGAGCTTGAGGTCCGCATCGACAACATCGAAAGGCGCGACCGCGACGAGATTTTGATCGAGCGGCCCCGATCTCGAGCGGCGGGAGAAGTAAATGCCGGCGATCACGAACAGCGCGACGACTGCCGCGCCGATCGCGAACAGCGGCGCGCGCGAGCCACGCGTCCCCGTCGGCGCCGTCTCGAGCGCATCGCGGAATTCCTCGGCCGTTCGAAAACGTTCGTCGGGAAGCTTTGCGAGCGCGCGCACGATTGCGGCGTTCACGGCGGGCGGTGTGTCCGCGCGCAGCTTCGCGACCGGGGGGGCCGGCTCGGTGAGATGTGCGACGATCATGCTCTGCACGGAGCCCGAACTGCCGAACGGATGAACGCCGGCGAGCATCTCGTAACCGACGAGCCCGAGCGCGTAGATGTCCGCGCGCGCATCGACGTGGCTCTCGCCCGCTGCCTGCTCCGGCGACATGTACGTCGGCGTGCCGACGGACATTCCGGTGCCGGTGAGATTTTCTCCAGCCACCGTCGATGCCGCACGCGCGGCAGAGATGGCGCGGGCGACGCCGAAGTCCGCGAGCACGGCGTGCCCTTCCTCGAGCAGGATGTTCTCCGGCTTGATGTCGCGATGCACGATCCCCTTGCGGTGCGCGAACGCGAGCGCGTCGGCGACCTCGACGAGAATGCGCACGGCGTCGCGCACGGGGAGCTTGCCGCTCGCCTTGAGCTTGTGGCGCAGCGACTCTCCCTGTACGTACGGCATCACGTACCACAGCAGATCGTCGTCCGAGCCGGCGGCGAGAATCG
>JBDTXL010000398.1:0-2253 GCA_040006195.1 Gemmatimonadota bacterium
CGATGTTTCGCGACAGCGGCAGCGTCGCGCCGTCGTTCTTGAGCAGCACCATCGACTCGCGCGCAGCCGCTCGCGCGCTCGCTAGGTGCTTGGCCGAGAGGGTGACGCGGGAGGCGATGGCTTCGTTGGCGCCGTGGTAGGGATTCGTGAACAGGCCAAGCTCGTACTTGGCGAGCAGCACGTGCCGCACCGCCTCGTCGATCTCCGCGCGTGCGGCCGCATCGGTGCGCGCCAATTGTGCGAGGCTCGCGGGATAGACGCCGTCAGCCATGTCGACCTCGACGCCGGCGCGCAGCGCGATCTTGCCCGCGTCCGCGGTGTCGCGCGCAACGCCGTGCGGCACGAGCTCGACGATTCCGGACCAGTCGCTCACAACGAGACCGTCGAAGTGCATCCGCGTTCTGAGCACGTCGCGAAGGAGCCAGGCGCTCGCGTGCGGCGGCGAGCCGTTGATCGAGCTGAAGGACGCCATCACCGAGCCGGCACCCGCGTCGATCGCGCTCTGAAACGGCGGCAGATAGATCTCGTAGAAGGAGCGCTCGCTCAGCTCCGCGTTCGCGTAGTCTCGTCCGCTCTCCACCGCGCCGTACGCCGCGAAGTGCTTGGCCGTCGCGAGCAGCGATGAGGAGTCGGAAAGACGCATGCCCTGGAAGCCGCGCACGCGCGCTGCTGCCATGATGCTGCCGAGGTAGGGATCCTCGCCCGAGCTCTCGACGATCCGGCCCCAGCGCGAATCGCGCGCAATGTCGACCATCGGCGCGTAGTTCCACGTGATGCCGTTCGCGGTGGCCTCCGTCGCCGCGATGCGCGCGTCGGCTTGCGCGAGCTCGGGATCGAAGCTCGCGGCCTCCGCCAGCGGCACCGGAAACACCGTGCGAAAACCGTGGATCACGTCGAGCGAGAAGAGCAGCGGAATTTTGTGCGGCGATTCTTCGACCGCGATACGCTGCATCGCGCGCGTGCGCTCCGCGCCCTGCACGCCGATAACGGATCCGAGAAGTCCGGCGCGCACCTGCGCCGAGCTCCCCCGAGGAACGGTTGGCCCCGTCTGCAGCCCCTCTGCGGGCGACATCGTCAGCTGTCCGACCTTCGCCTCGATGCTGAGTGTCGCGAGCACCGAGTCGACGAAGCGACTGGCGACCGCATCGCCCGTGCTCTGGCTCGCGAGTGGCGCGCTCGCACTGGTTCGTGCGGAGCCGCAGGCGGCAAGGAAGATCAGCGGAATCGTCGCTGAAAGCATGCGATATCTCACGTACATAGCCTCACGGATTGGGCGCCGCGAATCAACCCGCTGCCTACCCGAAAGTACTGTTGCGCACCCCCCTGCGTAGTTTCATCTTGCGAGGTACCCGCCTCGGAGCCCGACAATGTTCTCGTTCATCTGTATGCGGCGCGTCCTCGCTGCCGCCGCTGCGTTGGCAGTGATTCCAGCGGCCTCGCGCGCGCAGGATCCGAATCCGGCCAACATTCCCAATGTCGGCCAGCAGGCACCAGATTTCACGGCGCCGGCCTCGACTCGCTACGGGCTTCTCAAAAATCCGTTGCACCTCACCGACCTTCGCGGCAAGACGGTGGTGCTTGCCTTCTTCCCGAGATCGCGCACGAAGGGATGCACGGTCCAGATGGAGTCGTACCGTGATCGCTACGCGACGCTCTTCGCGGGCGGCAAGGGGATCGTCGTCGTATCGATCAGCACCGACGCGGATACCATGCAGCAGTCATGGGCACGCGACGCAAACTTCCCGATGGTCTTCGTCAGCGACTCGGCCGGCACCATCGGCAAGGCGTATGGCGTAATCGATGCGAAGAATCACTACGACACACGCGTTGCGTTCGTGCTCGCCCCGGATGGACGAATCTCGTATCGTGCGCTGCCGTTCAAGGAGCTCACCGAGACCGCGTACTCCGAGCTCGGCTCGGCGGTCGCGAGCACATCGCACGCGGGCGCAGGAAGCCATTGAGAGGTCGCGCCGCCAGGCTCTTTTCGCGCTCGACATCGAAGCGCGAGTCCGGCCATGACAAATCGGACCGGACTGCGGCGCACGGGCTGTTGCAGGCGGCAGAGCGGGATTTGCAGCAAGTCGTGCTCGACATTCATGATGGGCCGGTGCAGGACATTTTCAGCGCGCTGTCGCAGGTGCATCTCCTGCGCATGCGTCCCGAGCTGCAGGCAGGCGAAGCATCGATTGGCTTGCGCCGTGTGGCGGCCGCGCTCGAGCGCGCGCTCGGTGAGATTCGAAGCTTCATCGGCGC
>JBDTXL010000399.1:0-7499 GCA_040006195.1 Gemmatimonadota bacterium
AGCCGCCGACGGTGAAGAAGTCGAGCGCGCGCGCGTGCATCGCGTGCATCGTGCGAGGGATCAGATCCGCCGCGTGCACCGTATCGGCATCGGTGAAGACGAGCGTCGAGCCGCGCGACTCGCGGGCCCCCTGCGCGCACGCCCACTGCTTCCCGAACCATCCGTCGGGCACCGGCGTACCGTTGATCACTCGCACGCGCGCATCTCGCGCGCCGATCGCGCGAACGAGAGTGCCGGTTCCATCGTCGGATCGATCGTCGACGACGATCACCTCGAGCGCAGGCCATCCGGACCCAAGGATCGAGCTCACGCATCGCTCGATGTTGTGCGCCTCGTTGCGCGCGGGCACGATCACGGACACGAGGGCGGCATCCGCCGGCGCGCTCGCGGACTCAGCATCGAGCGAGGGCGACCCGCGTGCGCGCAACGCCATGACGACTGGGCCGAGCAGCCACGGGAGGCTTGCAATGATCCATGCTTCGCTCACGCGCGGAAGCTAGCTCGCACGCAATGTACCGGCAAAAAAAGAACGGGCGCTCGTGTGAGCGCCCGTTCGTGCAGAGATTGCTCGCCGGTCAGCGAATCGTCGATCCGCTACGACCAGAGCCGCTTTCGCCGCTCAGATCTTCTCCGTCATCAGTCTCTTCGTTCCGATTTCTGCTTCCGGCCGAGTGGCCGCCGTCTTCGCTCTGTTCGGAGCTGCTCGTAGAGCTGTCGGTGGAGCTGTTGGCTCCTCCCGAGCTGCTGCCGAATCCGCTTCCCGTGCGTCCGCCTGTCGAACCCGTGCCTTGCTTGTCCGTCGGCTTCGACTCGAAGGACGCGTCGTTGCCATCAGCCTGCTTGTCGGAATTGCGATTCTGATCTGCCATTACAATATCCTCCGCTCGTGGAACATGCTTCGACTGCATTCGCTCCGCACTGGCGGGCTTGGCGCCCGCATACGCTCGAAAGGCATGGCGTGTGCCAGCAGTGCGCGATACCTGAGAATCGATCACAGTCGCGATTTCTCGGTCATTAGTTAACCTTGCAGGCACGGATGAGTGTGCCTTACATCAGTCCTCCAGCCCTCGCGCCCGGTGCGCGTGTTGCGCTCCTCGCGCCCGCGGGCCCGCTTGCCGACGAGGCCGATCTCGAACGCGCCGAGAAGAACGTTCGCGCGTTGGGTTGGGAGCCGCACGTCTCGGAGCACGCGCGCTCGCGCGATGGGTATCTCGCCGGCGACGACGCGTCGCGACTCGCCGACCTCAACGCTGCGATCCGCGATCCGCGCATCGATGGCATCTGGTGCCTGCGCGGCGGTTACGGCACGATGCGGATCCTCGACGGGGTCGACTACGACTCCCTGCGTCGCGCACCCAAGGCGATCATGGGCTTCTCTGACATCACCGCGCTCCATCTCGCGGTGCGCGCACGCTCCGACATCGTGAGCTTCCACGGACCCAACGCACGCGCGGAGCTCACTCCCTTTTCGCACCAATCGCTGCTCTGCGCGACGAGCGCGACGGCCGTTGCGCGCGATCCATTTGTGGGAGATGCTCCCCTCACATGGTTACGGGAGGGTCAGGCGGCTGGACGACTCGAGGGCGGGAATCTCGCCCTCCTCTGCGCACTCTTCGACACGCCGTACGCCGCGCGCGTCGACGGAGCAATTCTCGTGATCGAAGATGTAAACGAGCCGCTTTACCGCATCGACCGCATGCTTCGCCAGCTCATCCTCTCCGGAGTCTTGAGCCGACTCGCCGGTCTGTGCTTCGGCGCATTCACCGCGCGCGGCGATGAGAGCGATGCGGGGGCGCATACGCTCGATGTACTTTTCAACGAAGCGGCTGCGCACGTGCCCGGGCCCGTCGTGCGCGATGCGCCGGTCGGGCACATTCCCGATCAGTGGACGCTGCCACTGGGCGCTCGCGCCGAGCTTTCGCCCGCCCGCGGACTCGTGCTCGCGGTGCGATGATCGCAGTGCGATGATCGCAGTGCATCACATCATCAACCGGTCGACAATGTCCGACGCAACACCAAACGAGATTTCTCCGGCCGCCCTCCTCGCACGTCAGGACCAGGGGAAGGCCGATGTGCTCCTGGACGTGCGCGAGCTCAACGAGTGGAATCTCTTTCGCCTTCCCAACGCGATTCATCTTCCGCTCGCGCGCGTGAGCGGGTCGGCGTCCGAGGCGCTCGCGCGTTTTCCCGACGATGAGATCGTCGTCTACTGCGGCCGCGGCGCACGCTCGGCCCAGGCAGTCGAGATGCTGCGGGCGCAGGGCTACAACGCGACGTCGCTCGCCGGTGGGATCGCCGCGTGGATCGACGCCGGTGGCGAAGTCGAGGAGTAGCGGTACCGAGATCGATGGGCGCACACGGTATGCTCGCTCGACTCGAAGCGGCGCTCGCGCCTGCGGACGCAGCTGCGCCCGCAGGCCCCGCTGCGCGCGATGCAGCGGTGGCGGTGATCTTTCGCATCGCGGAAGGTGACTCGCTCGAGCTTTTGATGATCGAGCGCGCGAGCTACGAAGGCGACCCGTGGAGCGGCCACGTCGCCTTTCCCGGCGGCCGGCGTGAGCAGTCGGACGCAACGCTGCTCGATACCGCGCTCCGTGAGACGCGCGAGGAGCTCGGGATCGATCTCGCCGCCGACGGACGCGTGCTTGGCGCGCTCGGGCGAGTGAATCCCGTGTCGCCGGCGCTGCCGCCGCTGTCGATCGCTCCATTCGTGGTGTTCCTCGCGCGCGAGCGCCCGCGCACGCTCAGCGATGAGGTGGCCGAGGCGTTCTGGGTTCCGCTGTCGATCCTTCAGCGTTCGAATGCGTCGAGCGAGGTCGCGGTGGCGCTCTCCAATGGGACGCGTCGTACCGTGCGCGCGTTCGTGCACGGACGCTACACGATCTGGGGACTCACCGAGCGGATCATTCGCGATCTGCTCTCGCGCCTCGACTGATTTACGCGTCTGGTGAAGGCCGGCGACACGCTTGACTTCGGTTAACTTAGCTCCTAATATATGTTAACCGTAGTTAACTCGCCTCACCCGACCCCGATTGCCAGCATGCCGTCCCCGTCCGTCGAAGATTACATCAAGGCCATCTACAAGGCCCACGCCGATAACGGCAGCGTCGCCACGCAGGAGCTGGCGGAGCGGCTGCACGTCAGTGCGCCCGCCGTCTCCAAGATGATGCGCAAGCTCTCGGCGCTGAAGCTCATCTCGCACGCGCCGTATCAGGGCGTCAAGCTCACACGCGCCGGCGAGAAGCTCGCGCTCGAGATCATCCGCCATCACAGGCTCATCGAGCTCTATCTCGTGCAGGCGATGGGCTTCTCGTGGGACAACGTTCACGAGGAGGCCGAGCGGCTCGAGCATCACATCAGCGAGGAGTTCGAGGACAAGATCGACGAGCTCCTCGGTCATCCCACCGCATGCCCGCACGGCGATCCGATCCCGACGCGCGCCGGCACCATCGCGCCGATCACCGATCGCCCGCTGGCACTCGAGCGCTCGCCGGCGCGCCTGATGGTGAAGCGCGTGAGCGATGAGGACGCTGAGCTGCTCCGGCACTTCCAGGCGCTCGGCGTCACCCCCGGCACGGCGATCGAGCTCGTGACGCAGGAGCCGTTCGAGGGACCGCTGGTGCTCAAGGTCGGCGGCAAACGCGTGCGTCTCACGCCGCAGGCCGCGAAGAAGGTGTTCGTAGATGCGATCACCAGCAGCGAGGGAGGTAAGTAGTGGCGCTTCCCGAAAGCCCTCACACCGAAGAGGTCGAGCTACCCGATACGGAAGCCGCGCCCGGCGGGTGGCGTCGTGCGCGTCTCACGCCGAGTCTGGCAGAGGTGTACCGCTCGGTGCCGGTGACGGGGAAGTCGACGTGGCGAAAGGCGCTGGCGTTCGCGGGACCGGGCTATCTGATCGCGGTCGGCTACATGGATCCGGGAAACTGGGCCACCGATCTCGCAGGCGGTTCGGCGTTCGGGTATCGGCTGCTGTTCGTAATTCTGCTGTCGAATCTGATGGCCGTGCTGCTGCAGGGGCTGTCGTCGAAGCTCGGCATCGTCACGGGGCGCGATCTCGCGCAGGCGTGTCGCGATCACTATTCGCGCCCCGTCGTGATCTTCCAGTGGATCATCTGCGAGACCGCGATCGCCGCGTGCGATCTCGCCGAGGTGATTGGCTCGGCCATCGCGCTCAATTTGCTCTTTCACATCCCGATCACCGTAGGCGTCGTGCTCACCGCGGCCGATGTGCTCGTCGTGCTCTTTCTACAGACGAAGGGATTTCGCTGGCTCGAGGCGCTCGTGATCGTGCTGATCGCGACGATTGGGCTGTGCTTCCTCTTCGAGGTGGTGATCTCGAAGCCATCGCTCGCTGGTGTGCTGGCGGGCTTCGTGCCGACTGTCGAGATCATGCGCGATCCGAGAATGCTGTACATCGCGATGGGCATCCTCGGCGCGACCGTGATGCCGCACAATTTGTATCTACATTCGTCGATCGTGCAGACCAGGCGCTACGAGGAGACGGCGGTGGGGAAGCGCGAGGCCGTGCGATTCGCTTTTCTCGACTCAACGATCGCTTTGACCTTCGCGTTGTTCATCAATGCCGCGATCCTGATCGTCGCGGCGGCGAGCTTCCATACGTCGGGACACTCGGACGTGGCGGAGATTCAAACGGCCTACACGCTGCTTACGCCGCTGCTCGGCGTGGGGGGCGCGAGTGCCGTGTTTGCGCTGGCACTGCTCGCGTCGGGCCAAAACTCGACGATCACTGGCACGCTCGCCGGGCAAATCGTGATGGAAGGCTTCCTCCAGATCAGGCTGCGTCCGTGGGTGCGACGGCTGATCACTCGCGGCGTCGCCATTGTGCCTGCGGTGGTGGTCGCCATCCTGTATGGTGAGTCGGGGACGGCGAAGTTGCTGGTGATGAGCCAGGTCGTGCTGAGTCTGCAGCTGTCGTTCGCAGTGTTTCCGCTGGTACGCTTCACGTCGGACCGCCTCAAGATGGGCGAGTTCGTGAATCCGAATTGGCTGCGTCTCCTCTCCTACTTCGTGGCGTTCTTCATCGCCGCGCTGAACGTGTGGCTGATCGCGCAGCTTCTGACCGGGTGGCAATGATGTACAAGCGAATTCTCGTTCCCCTCGAACACTCGTCGTACGACGAGGCGATTCTCGATCACGTGCGCACGCTGGCGACGTACTGCAAGGCCGGGATCATTCTCATCCATGTCGCCGACGGTTGGGCCGCGCGCAACATCCATCATCTCGACCTGCGCGAGAGCGAGGAGATCCAGGCGGATCGTGCATATCTCGAGGGAATCGCGGCGAGTCTCGAGCGCGATGGCTTCGAAACGGATGCGATTCTGGCGAGCGGCGATCCGGTGCGCGAGATCGCGGCGGCGGCGACGCGCGAGGGGTGTGATTTGATCGCGATGTCGACGCACGGGCATCGGTTCTTCTCCGATCTGTTTTATGGGAGCGTGGCCGAGTCGCTGCGGCATCGGTGTACGATACCGATACTGCTGGTGCGCGGCTCGAAGACGGGGAAGACGATGGAGCACCGCATCGTCAGCTGAGCAGCTGTAACGCCTCGTTACGCATCGTGACTCGCCCCTCGCGGGGCTCGTCTTTCCCGGAGCTGCCTCGCGTCGCAGCGACTCCGGAGACAATGACATGCCGCAGCTCTCGTACGTTCGCGCGCAACACGGCCGCTGGATGTGGATTCTCGCATCGATACTCCCACTCGCGTGCGGCGGCTCGAGCGACAACGGTGGGGGCACCACCGAGCCGCCGGCCACGGTCGCGACGGTTGTCGTCACGCCGAGTACGGCGAGCCTCGAGGTCAGTACACATCTCACGGCGACGGCAACGCCCAAGGACGCGAGCGGCAATGCGCTGACCACGCCCGTTTCGTGGCTCACATCGGACACGAGTATCGCGTCCGTGTCGTCGGCTGGCGTCGTCACCGCGCGAAAGATGGGGACGGCGACGATCTTCGCATCGAGCGGCGCCGCGCAGGGAAGCTTTCCCCTCGCGGTCACCGACTCCATCGCCGTAACTGTGAAAATCGTTGCGCCGCGCGACACGCTCGACATCGGAGGGACGCTCCAGCTCACCGATACCGTGAAGACGGCGAGCGGCAGAGTGCTCGCGGGTCATGCGGTGACGTGGGCCGCGACCACAGGCGCAAGCATCTCGGCCTCCGGCGTCGTCACCGGTGCGGCCGCTGGCTACTCGACGGTCACCGTGACGGCGAGCGGCAACGGTGTCGCGCACGCCGCGAGCGACACGCTGCTCGTCTATCCGGTGCCGATCGTCACCGATCCGGCGGCGCCCCTGCTCGCGATCGATGCGACGGCGGATCATCACTCGATCAGCCAGTACATCTACGGTGTCAGCACCTTCGGCCTCGACGCCGCGTATCTCACCGACCTCGGCATCGCGGTCACGCGCTGGGGCGGCGACGGGATCACGCGCTACAACTGGCAGGTCGATCAGAGCAACGCGGGCTTCGACTGGTACTTCATGGCCGGCGGAGGTGTCACGACGCCGACGCCGGGCGCGCAGGTCGATGCGATCGTCACGCGCGACAAGAGCGCGGGCGCGGCGACGTTCGTGTCGGTGCCGATCATCCAGTGGATCGACAAGGTGAGCGTGTGGGACTGCAGCTATCCCGTCTCGGAGTTCGGAGCGCAGCAGTCGGTGAATCCGTATGTGCATCCAACCGTGCGCGGCGCGGTGACGAATTGCGGCAACGGACTGCATACTGATGGCAGTCAGATCTTCCTCGCCGACAGCGATATCGCGCGCATCCATGTTGCGAACACCGAGAACATGCAGAAGGCGTGGGTCAATCATCTGACAGGCAAGTTCGGCGCGTCGGGAAGTGGCGGCGTGCGCTTCTACGCGCTCGATAACGAGCCCGGCGGATGGGCGAACACGCATCGCGATGTGCACCCAGTCGCGCCGAACTATCAGGAGATCACGTCGCGCTCGAAGACGTACGCGGCTGCGATCAAGAGCGCCGATCCGAGCTCGTGGGTCGCGGGCCCCGAGGATTTTGGGTGGGCAGTGTACGTCGGCAATCCGTCGTTGAACGGCGGATTGTACAACGCCGTGTACTATCTCCAGCAGATGAAAGCGTACGAGCAGACAAACGGTGTGCGGATCCTGGACTACTTCACCGAGCACTGGTATCCGTCGCCTCCTGGAGTAATTGACTTCAGCCAGGATCCCGGCACAGCCGACGTGCAGGCCGCCCGTCTCCGCTCGACGCGCACATTCTGGGACTCGACGTACCGCGAGGAGAACTGGATCGGCACATACTATCCGCCGGTGCAGCTCATTCCGACGTTCCACAAATGGGTAAACGAGAACTATCCCGGCACGAAAATCGGCATCACCGAATACAACTGGGGCGGACAGAAGTCGATCAACGGCGCGCTCGCGCAGGCGGATCTCTTCGGTATCTTCGGACGCGAGGCGCTCGACATCGCGACTCTCTGGGGACCGCCGGATCGCAC
>JBDTXL010000400.1:0-3042 GCA_040006195.1 Gemmatimonadota bacterium
CGAGCGAGCGATTCGCCTCGACGGCCGCGCGATCGAGCATTCCCTTCGCCAGATAGTCGTGTGCGAGCACGAAGTGCTGCTCGGCGACGACTTCCACCATGGGTCCCTTCGCCGGCTCGTGCTCCGCTGGCGGCGCTGGCGAGAGCTGCGTGAACAGCGAATCGAGAATCTCCGCGTCGAATGCGAAGCTCTCGACACCCGTCGCCGTGTGCTCCCCGCCGCCGAGCTCCGGCGCGATCGAGAGATCCGGATCCTCATACTCGACGTCGATCGCGAGCTCGAACTTCTGCGGCGTGTAGAACGGGTCGAGCTCGAGCGCGCGCTTTGTCGCCCGGAGCGCACCCTCGAAGTCGCCAAGGTTCGAGAGCGTGAAGCCGAGATTGTAGTGCGCCTCCGCGAACGCCGGGCGCGAGTGGATCGAGCGGCCGAAGGCGTTGCGCGCGTCCTCGAACTTCTTGAGCTCCGCGAGCACGAGCCCGACGCCGTTCCACGCCACCGGCTGTTCCGGCTCGAGCGTGAGCACCTGGCGATACGACTCGAGTCCGAGCTGCAGTCGCTTTCCGCGAAAGAGGAGGAGCGCGAGGTTGAGCCACGCCTTCACGAAGTTCGGCTGCGAGGACAACGCGGCGCGGAACGAATCCACCGCGCCCTCGGTCTCTCCCGCGTGATACTGCGCGACGCCGAGGTTGTTGTGCGCAATGGCATAGGCCGGATCGATCTCGAGCGCATGGCGGTAGCTCGCTGCAGCCGCCGCGTGATGCCCCTGCTGATGGAGCGCCACACCGCGCTCGCACCAGAGCTTCGGAGAGTCCTTCTGCGCGAGAAGGATCTGATCGTACAGCTCGATGGCCGCCGAGGCATCCTTCTTCAGCAGATGCACTTCGGCCATCGCCTGCCGCACGAGATTCTCATCCTCGTTGCGATCGAGCGCGAGCTTGTACTCCTTGAGCGCCTCGGCGTAGTAGCCTTTCTGGCGGAAGGCGAGGCCGAGGTTGTAGTGCGCGAGATGGCCGTTAGTCGAGAGCTCGAGCGCGGAGGAGCGGCGCTCCTGCCGCTCCGGGACCAGCTCGTTGTAGCGCGCGCTGTTGTAGCGATCGATCGAGAGGTTGGCTTGCGCGCGTGAGAGCGATGGATTCAGATGGATCGCGCGCTTCGTCGACATGCGCGCCTCTTCGTGTCGGCCGAGATCGCCGAGGACGAAGCCGATCAGGTAGTGCGCGTCGGCATTTTCGGGGGAGAGCTCGATCGAGCGATGCAGCGCCTCGAGCGCCTGGTCGTTCAGCCCGCGGTTGTACAGCACCTCGCCGATGTACTGGTGCACGAGCGGGCTCTTCTCGTCGAGCGCGAGCGCGCGATCGAGCCAGCACTGCGCCTTCTCGAGATCGCCGTTCGCCTTCTCGGCGAGACCGAGCTGCACGATCGCGCCGATATCGTTGGGTGCGTACTGCAGGATCGCATTGAACTCGGCGACCGCCTCCTTCCCGTCGCCGATCGCGGCGTAGGCGCGGCCGAGCTCCCACCGCGCGTCGCGATCATCCGGGTGCGCGCGGAGCCGGTCCCGGAGCTCGGTCACGCGGCGATCGTAGTACCCCGTGTGAAAGTACGCGACTTCGAGATTGCGCTGCGCGACCTGCATCTTCGGATCGATCTCGAGCGCGCGCGCGAACGCGGTGACCGCGTCCTCGTACATCCCCTTGTTGTAATAGAGGACGCCGAGATTGTTGTGTGCGCCGGCATCGGAGCCGTCGATGCGGCGGGCGAACGACCGCAGGATATCGCGGTCGCGCTCGGACACGGGCGTCGTCGATGCGCCGTTCTGCGTCACAGGACTTTCACCGCGCGAAGTATGACCTGGAGCGATGCGGCATCCGGGAGCAGGAGGAAGAAGCCGCGAAGCTCCTCGCCCTCGCCCAGCAAATAGAATTGCGTCTCGACGGCGACGACCATGTCGCGCTCCGTGCCGAACTGAAGATAGGCGGTGTTCAGAACGGCGGTCGACATGTCGATCGCGAGGCTGGGCGGCGATGGCAGCAGCATCAGGCCCATGAACTCGCTGAGCGCGTTCATGTAGGCACCGCTCAGGATGTTGCCCGCCTCCTTGATCGCCGACTGTTCGAGCTCGCCGAACGGGCCATTGGCGACGGTCGGGCGGCGGAGCATGAGCTGCGCGAGGCGCACCGCGGTGGGATGCGGAAAAACGAGCAGCGTGCGGCCGGTGAGGTCGCCCATCATCTGCATCAGCACGGCCACGATCGGCTCTTCCTCGGGGCGGATGCGCGACGGGACGTCCTCGAGCGCGGCGATCGTGATCGTCGGCACCGTGATCATGATCGTGTCGCCGGTCATCTGCGAGAGCGCGGTCGCGGCGTGGCCCGCGCCGATATTCGCAGTCTCACGAAGCGCGTCGAGCTCCATCGAGTCGAGGTGCAGCAAGTCCGCCATCGCGCGCTCCCTAATAAAGACTGCTTACGTCGACGATCAGCGCGGGCGCGCCGTCTGCCAGAATCGTAGCGCCGCTGAAGAGCGCGAGCCCGTCGCGGACACCGTCGAAGCCCTTCACGACGATGTCCTGCTGCCCTGCGAACTCGTCGACGACGAGCCCCGTTCTCCGACCGTCGCTCTCGATCACGATCACCTGCGTCGAGCCGTCGGCGCTCACGAAGCGCGCCTCCGGAAGCCCGACCACTTCACGAAAGTGCATCAGCGGAACGACTTCGTCACGCAGCAGCATCACCTCGCGTCCCTGCACGCGCCGCCTCGCCTCCTGGCGGAGCTCGACCGTCTCGCGCACGTGCGTCATCGGCACCGCGTACATCTCGCCATCCACGCGGGCGAGGAGCGCACGCACGATGGCGAGCGTCACCGGCATTCGCAGCGTGACCGTGGTTCCCGTCCCCTGGAGCGAGCGAATCTCGACTGAGCCGCCGAGCTCGCGCACGCGGGTGAACACGACATCGATCCCCACTCCGCGCCCCGAAATATCGGTTATCTTCTCGGCCGTGCTGAAGCCCGGGCGGGCGATGATGCGCACGAGCTCCTCGT
>JBDTXL010000401.1:0-2796 GCA_040006195.1 Gemmatimonadota bacterium
CGCGTCCGCGCCACACGTTCAGTCCCTCGGAGCAAGGGCTGGTGGCGATGAGCGCATGCATCTCAAACGCTCCGTCGCAGCCGGGCACGGTCTTCGTGGAGACAGGTGCCCGTTGTTGCGCTCTCCCGCTCGGTCGTCCCTCGCTTTCACGGCGCGAGTCGTAGCCCTCGCCGCACTCGGTGCACTCGCCGCGTGCGGCGACGTGCGCCGTGCGCCGTCGTTTCCCCACGTCGACGATTTCGGTGCGAGCATCGAGGCCGGAACCGTATCCGCGCCGGCGCGCATCGCGTCGCTCAATCCCGCCACGACAGAGCTCCTGTTCGCGCTGGGCGCCGGCCCGCGACTCGTTGCGCGCACGACGTGGGATGTGTGGCCGGACTCCGCGCGCGCTGTGGCCGACGTTGGCCCGGGGCTGCGCCCGAACGTCGAAGCGGTGCTCGCGCGACATCCCGATCTCGTGGTCCTCTACGCCAGCGCAGAGAATCGAGTGGCGGCCGATCAGCTGCACGCGGCAGGCATTCGCGTGATCGCGCTCCGCACCGATAGACTCGCGGACTTCGCGCGCGCCACGCGCGAGATTGGACGCGCGGTGGGTGCGAGTGCCAGCGCCGCCACAGTGATCGACACGATGCAACGTACGCTCGCGCACGTGCGCACAGTCACGCGCGCGCTCGACCATCCGACGGTGTTCTGGCATGTGTGGGACTCGCCGATCTACACCATTGGCGCCGGCAGCTTCCTCGATGAGCTGTTGACCGTCGCCGGCGGCACCAACGTCTACGCAGATCGCTCCGAACCATCGCCACAGGTATCGCTCGAGGACGTGATCAGGCGCGATCCGCACATCATCCTCGCCGGCGCTGCGGGCAAGCAGTCGCTCGTAGCGAATCCGCTCTGGCAGGGCGTGCGCGCCGTGAGGGAGGGGCGCGTGTTGGTAATCGACACGAATCTCGTTGGGCGGCCGTCGGTGCGCGCAGGCGAGGCCGCGGCGTCCATCGCGCGGCTGCTGCATCCGGGGATCGTGCTGTGATCGGCGAATGAAGTCCTCGATCCTCTGGCTCGCGATCGCGGCCGCCGTGGCGCTGCTCTCCGTCGCCGCGATCGTGTACGGCGCCGTGCCGCTCGATGTGCGTGCGGTCCTCGACGCGCTTTCCGGACGTGGGGATCCCGTCACCGTCGCGATCGTGCGCACGCTTCGTCTGCCGCGCGCGGCACTGGCGCTGCTCGTTGGCGCCGGACTCGGGATGGCGGGAGCCGCACTCCAGGGCGCGCTGCGCAACGCGCTGGCCGAGCCGTATCTCCTCGGCGTGTCCGGCGGAGCGGCGGTTGGCGCCGTGGCCGCGGTTGCGATCGGGGCGTCGACGCCGCTCGTGCTGCCACTCGCATCCTTCGCAGGCGCCGCCCTTGCGATCGCCGTCGCACTCGGCGTCGCGCGTGCGAGCGGCGGGCGTGCCGATCCGCGGGTGCTGCTCATGGCCGGCGTCATCGTCGGCGCCTTCGCCAACGCCGCGATTATGGTGCTGCTCGCGAATGCGCCGCCTAATGCGGTGCGCAACGCGCTCTGGTGGATGATGGGATCGGTCGCCGATGCCCGGTGGCTCACCGTCGGGTGGCTCGGCATTTATGTCGCGATAGGCGGCGCACTCCTGCTCTGGTTTGCGCGTGACATCGATGTGCTCTCGCTCGGCGAGGAATCCGCTGCCGCTCTCGGCGTCGATGCCAATCGGTCGAGCCGCACGATCTTCCTCATTGCTGCGCTGCTCTCCGCAGCCACCGTCGCCGCCGCCGGGCTCGTTGGCTTCGTCGGTCTCGTGGTGCCCCACCTCGTGCGCTCCCTCGGTGTGCGCCGACATCGCGCACTGATTGCGGGCGCGGCGTTGGTCGGCGCGGGCCTCGTCGTCGCGGCGGATCTCGTTGCGCGCCTCGCGCGACCGCCGGGCGAGCTCCCGCTCGGCGCCGTCACCGCGCTCGTTGGTGTGCCGTTCTTTCTCGTGCAGATGCGGCGGCTCTCGTGATCGCCTTCGATCGCGCCGTCATACGCTATCCGCGTGCAGCCGTCGCGGCGGTCGACTCCGTGTCGTTCGACGTGCCGCGTGGCGCACTGACGGCTGTCGTGGGTCCGAACGGCAGCGGTAAGAGCACGCTCGTTCGCGCGCTTCTTCGTCTCACCCCGCTCGTCAGCGGCGAGATCAGCGTCGACGGCACTGCGCTCCGGCACCTCGATCGGCGCGCGTTTGCGCGTCGCATCGCCGTCGTCGCGCAGAGCGAAGCACTCGTCTTCCCGCTGCCCGTCTGGGAATACGTGGCGCTCGGCCGCCATCCACACGAGAATCCGTGGGGTGTCGCGCCGATGCGCGCCGATGCATCGATCGCGGATGCGCTCCACCGCGCAGGCATCGCCGCGCTCGCCGACCGGCGCACCGACGCGCTCTCCGGCGGCGAATGGCAGCGCGTGCGCGTCGCGCGCGCGCTAGCCCAGGGAGGCGAGGCTCTCGTGCTCGACGAGCCAACCACCTTCCTCGATATCGCGCACGAGATGGCGATGTTCGAGCTCTTCGCCCGCCTCGCGCGCGATGGGATGGCGGTGCTCCTCGTGAGCCATCACCTCAATCTCGTCGCGCGATTTGCCGACACGATGGTTCTGTTGCACGGCGGTCGCGTTGCCGCGGCGGGAACGCCCACCGATGTCATGCGCGTCGAGATTCTCGAAGAAGTCTACGAATGGCCTCTGCTCATCACCCGCGATCCCTCGGTTGGCGCACCGGCGCTTCTGCCGCTCCGCAGCCGAGGTCCACG
>JBDTXL010000402.1:0-1928 GCA_040006195.1 Gemmatimonadota bacterium
GCGCGATTCGTGGCGCCGATATCGACCCAGAGATCCGTCATCTTCGACGCCTTGTCGCGATCCTCCGACTTCATCAAGTGGATCGGCTTCTTGCCCACCACGCCGATCACATCGCCGTGCGTGCCGAGAAAACGAATGCGCTGCGCGACGAGCACCTGCGGATCCCATCCTCCGATTCCGGAAATGTGGACGTAGCCATCCTCATCGATGTGCTGGATGATGACGCCGATCTCGTCGATGTGGCCGGCGAGCATGATGACCGGGCGCCCCTCGGGAACCACCGTCGCCATGCTGTTGCCGTGAACATCGGAGTCCACCTTCGCGAACTTCCCGGCCTCTTCCCGCCAGACCCGCGCCGGCGCTGATTCGAAGCCCGACGGTCCTGGTGTATCGAGAAGCCGCTTGAGGAAGGTGACCGACGAGTCGCTCAGCATGTGATGTGGGCAAGGTGAGAGTGGGACGACAATGAGGGGCAGGCACTAATAAGCCGCATCGTCAGCGTGCCGTCATCGACGATTTGGGACATCACGCCGAGCGCAGCTCGACCGCGCGGCTTCGGGATGGACGCGGGAAAACGGTTGGATGAAAAATTTCCGCCAGCGTTTCCACGCCATCGACCAGTCTCGGCCCGGGGCGCGTCAGGAAGGAGTTCGAGTCCATTGCCCAGACCCGGGTGTGAGCGAGCCAACTCCATTCCTTCTGCCCGCGCAGCGCCGTGCCCTCGCTCGCCGCGCGCTCTGCATTATAGCCGCACGGTGCGACAATTACCGTATCGGGTTTACTGGCAACGACTTCCGCCATCGTAACCACACGCGATCGCTCCTGCGCCTTCCCCAGCACCTCGATCCCGCCCGCACGCCGCACCATCTGCGGCACCCAATGACCGGAGTTGTAGATCGGGTCCGTCCACTCGATGATCGCCACCCGCGGCCGCGGAACCGACGCCTGCACCAGGCGCTCGTGCACCTTCCTGAGTCGGTCTTCGAGCCGAGTCACCAGCGCGTCGGCGAGTTGCCATCGCTCGATTGCCGCGCCAACCCTTCGAATGTCGTTCAGCATCTCCTCGAGCGAATCCGCCGAAAGCGAAAGAACGACCGGCGGATTTCGCAGGCTTTCGGCGATGATGCGCACGTCCGCTTCGCGTATCGCGCAGACATCGCAGATCCCCTGCGTGATGATGAGCTCGGGCTCCAACGCCGCGATCGCGTCGGCATCGAGCACGTAGAGCGAATCGCCGAGCGTATCGGCGACGCGCACCATGCGATCGATCTCGGCGGGGGCAGCCTTCGGGTCGATCGTCGATCGCGTGACGCGCGGCATCCCTGCGTGAAGAAGCTCGGATGGAAAATCGCTGTCGTGCGAGATGCCGACGAGCATGTCGGCGGCGCCGAGCTCGCAGATGATCTCGGTGGCCGCCGGGAGAAGCGAGATGACACGCATCAGTGCTCTCTTCCGCCGCCCGTGCGCCCGACACGATAGAGAGGAACCGTCAGGAAGATCACGTAGAGCACGATCGCCGCGGCGGCGCTGGCTCCGAGGACGCCGATGTTCTTCGAGAGATCGATCGCATCGGCCATCGTCTGCGTGTCACCCCTGATCTTCCAGATGGCGAGTACGGAGAGAAGAACGCCCATGATCGCGCCTCCGGCGATCAGCCCCGACGAGAAGAGCACCCCCGGTCCGGAGTCGGCCTTTGCGCCCACGCGATCTTCGGCCGGAAGCCGCTGCTCGACGAGCCAGCGCACCACACCGCCCATGAACATCGTTGCGGACGTCGAGATCGGCAGATACACGCCGACGGCGACCGGGAGCGACGGAATGCCGAGGATCTCCATCGCGATCGCGAGGAAGGCACCGATGAGGATGAGTCCCCACGGCAGCTTCTGCGTGAGGATGCCGTCGACGACGAGCGCCATGATCTGCGCCTT
>JBDTXL010000403.1:0-3848 GCA_040006195.1 Gemmatimonadota bacterium
CGGAGCGGCTGCTCAACGGCGTGCGCGCCGCGGTGCTGCTGTCGCTCGCGCTCACCGCGCTCGTGTACGGCCCGCACATTCCAGTGTCGGTACAGCGCGCGAACTGGGCGGTGTTGATTCCGACACTCGCCTGGTCGCTCGCACAGTATTGGCTCGACGAGCACCGGCATCTTCGCGACAAGCCGCTTCCCCGGTGGGTGGGGCTCGTGAATCCGCTCGTCGACATCACGGCCGTGACGGCAATCCTCGCGGGGTACAGCTTTGCGGAGCCGAGCGCGCTTGCGCTCAAGTCGCCCATCTTCCTCGCGTACTTCGTGATCCTCGCGGCGCGGCCGATCGCATCCTCGACGAAGAAAGCGGCAGCGGCAGCGACGCTCGTCGTCGTCGAGTACTCGGTTCTCGTCGCTGCGTTGCTCTTCGGCGGACGTGTGTCGACGACCGAAAGTCCGATCATCGCGAGTGGCAGCGCGGCCGTGTCTTTTCTCGACGAGGGTGCAAAGATTCTGCTGCTCCTCGTCGCGGGTGCGATCGCGACGTACGCGACGTCGTGGCACGAGCGACTTGCCGAGACCTACTATCTTGAGTCGCAGGAGCGCGAGGATCTTCGCGTCGCGCTCGCGCAGGCGCAGCTACGAAGCCTGAGGCTGCAGCTCAACCCGCACTTTCTGTTCAACACGATGAACGGGATCGTCGCCCTCATCTCGAGCGACTCGCGCTCGGCGGAGCGGATGCTCACCGGGTTGAGCGACTTTCTCCGGCTGTCGCTGCACAACGCGGGCGAGCAGGAGGTTCCGATCGAGCGCGAGATTCAGCTGCTCGAGCGTTACGTGATGATCCAGCAGCTGCGCTTTCAGGACCGGCTCGAGATCTCGATCATGATCGATCCCGCGGCGAATCGCGCTCTCGTGCCCAATCTCCTGCTGCAGCCGCTCGCCGAGAATGCGATTCGACACGGATTGAGTCCGCGCGCGTGCGGAGGGAAGCTCGAGATCAGCGCGGAGCGCGTGGGCGGCACCGTGCGGCTGGCGGTGATCGACGACGGTGTCGGCTGCGAGCTCACCGGGCCGAATGAGCTGCCACAGGGGATCGGGTTGAGCAACATCCGCGAGCAGCTCGAGCGGCTCTACGGCGATCTGCACACCTTCGAGGTGACCACCGCACCCAATGCGGGCTTCGCGGTTCGCATCTCGATTCCGTATCACACCGAAGAGGAGCTGTCGTGAGCGCCGACAACGGGAAGGGAACTCCAGCCGGGATTCGTGTGCTCGTCGTCGACGACGAGCCGCTCGCGCGCGCACGCATGCGCACGCTGATCGCCGATCATCCGGAGATCGAGATCATCGGTGAATGCGGGAATGGGGCCGATGCGATGCTGGCGATCGAGAAGCACTCACCCGATCTCGTTTTTCTCGACATCCAGATGCCGGAGCTCGACGGCTTCGGCGTGATCGAGGCCGTTGGCCCCGAGCGGATGCCGCTCGTCATCTTCGTGACGGCGTACGACGAATACGCGGTGCAGGCGTTCGAGGTGCACGCGCTCGACTATCTGCTCAAGCCGGTGGAGCGCGAGCGCTTTGCAGCGGCGCTCGAGCGGGCAAAGGCGCGCCTCTCGGAGCCGGCCGCGGCGAAGTCCGATGCGGGGCCGGACAAACAGCAGCTGCAGGCGCTGCTCGAGCATCTTGGGCGACGCCAGCGCCGGGATCTTCGGCTCGCGATCAAGGTCGATGGGCGGCTGCTGGTCATCCGCACCGCGGACATCGACTGGATCGAGGCGGTGGACAATCACGCCAAAATTCACGTCGGTGCGGACACGCATCTCGTGCGCGACACGCTCACGCGACTCGAGTCGCGGCTGCCGGCTGCGCGCTTCCTCCGCATTCATCGCTCCACGATCGTGAATACCGAGCGCGTGAAGGAGCTGCAGCCGTGGTTCCAGGGGGACTTCGTGGTAATTCTGCACGACGGCTCGCGCCACACGAGCGGCAGGAGCTATCGTCAGAAGCTGCAGGCGTTCATTCGCGACGCCTTGTAGAAGCGGCTACTGAACGAGGAGCGATCCCGTCATCCCCGCGTGAATCGAGCAGTGGTACTCGTAGGTGCCGGCCACAGTGAACTCGCGCGACACCGACGTGCTCGATGTCGCGGAGATGTCGGCGACACTCGCGCCCGGCGGCTCGGAATCCCACGTCACGGTGTGCGACTCGGCCGCGAAATTCCACGTCACGGTCGCCGCGGATCCGCTGCGATTCACGGATCTGAGTTGCGGCTTGAATGCCGCGGACACCGTCGCGGTCACGGTGGCGGTGTCCGTTGGTGCGACGACCGTGATGCTCGACTCGCCGGTTTCGGTGACGCCATTGTAGGTCACCGTGTTGCGGGCAATCGCAGTGCCGACGGCGATACCGGCGATCGCGCCCGCCGCGATGCCGACGGTTGCGACGGACTCGTTGCTCGAAGACCACTGTCCGGTAGTCTTGATCTCGACGCCGGCGCGGTCGCGCGCAGTGGAGTGCATGTGGGGCCAGAGCGTGCCCACCGTGAGCACGGCATCGCGCGGCTCGACACTCACGGAGTCGAGCACCTGCTTCGACGATGTCGAGTCGGAGCCGCATGCGAGCGCGGCGACCGCCACACTCGCGACGACTGCGGCGCATGCATATCTCATCAGTTGCATTGGAGACCTCGTGTGCTACGATGGAAACGCGCGCGCTACTCGATGACTATCGTGCCGTGCATCGACGGATGAATATCGCAATGGTAGGTGTAGCTACCCGCCACAGTCAGCTGTCGAAGGACGGAGGTTCCGGAGGTGCTCTCGATATCCTGAGCTGTCGCGCCTGACGGCTGCGTGTCCCAGTCGACTGTGTGATTTACGCTCTGAAACGTGAACGTGACGGTCGCTGATCCGCCACTGCGCGCAAGAGTGATGGATTGCGGAGTGTAGTGAAGGTCCGTCGTGGCGACGACGGTACCCGCAGCCGGAGGCGCGGTGATACCATCCGAGCCACAGGCGAAGAGTGCCGCGGTCATGGAGGCAGCGACGATCGTGCGTGCGAGGGCACGTAGCATTATCAGTTGCTCACGTTGTGAGGGTCATAGGGTGACGCGGCCGGCCCGCGCCGGGTCACCTGTTTCGCGCCCACCCGAGCGTTAGCCCAATGAGCAACGGCTCCCGTCACTGTCGCGACGGGAGCCGTTTGTCGTGCCGCAAACTTTCTTTCCAGCAGCCCGGACTACTGTACCGTGACGACTCCGGTCATCGACGGGTGAATCGCGCAGTGATAGTGATACGTGCCGGCAACCGTGAAGTTACGCGCGATGTTCGCGCTCGCCGTAGCCGGAATATCATCCTCGGCGCCTGCAGTCGCATCCCACGTGACCGTATGCTGGACTGTCTGGAAGTGCCAGGTGACGGACGCGGTTCCAGACGACCTCGCGACGGTCAGATTGGAGGGATCGAAGGCGAGCGTCGTCGTTGCCTGCACGTTGCCCGTTGCGGACGGAGTCGACACGCTGACCGGCTGCATGCCGGTGTGCGTCACGCTCCCCGCCGTAATGGACGCCGTGATCGTCGCGTTGCCGTTCGAAACGCCGGTCACTACTCCCGACGCGTCGACGGTTGCCGCCGCCGTGTTCGATGACGTCCACGTCGCCGCTGGGGCACCGGCGAAGTTTGCTCCGTTTTGATCTTTCGCAGTGGCGGTCAGCGTCGTCGTGCTTCCAACGCTCACGCTTGGCGTCGCCGGCAGCACCGAGACGCTCGTGAACACGGGCGTGGGACCAGTGGTGCCGCCGTCGCTGCTCCCTCCACACGCAATGATCGCCGCGGCCACACTCCCGGCGGCGAT
>JBDTXL010000404.1:0-1992 GCA_040006195.1 Gemmatimonadota bacterium
TGCTGATGAAGCCCGCCGCGCCGGGAGCCGGTGTGATCGCGGGCGCCGCAGTTCGTGCGGTGCTCGAGTGCGCCGGCGTGGGCGACATTCTCACGAAGAGCCTCGGCTCGACGAATCCGCACAACATGGTGCGTGCGACGCTGGATGGGCTGCATCACCTCACGACCGTCGAGCAGATCGCGCGCGAGCGTGACATCGAGGTCTCGGCCCTGCAGTACAAGTCGCGTGCGAAATCGAAGGAGATGGTGTAATGCCACGGACATTCGTTTGGCATCCGGGGAAAGGCCCGGCCAAGACTGAAGCGAACACGCTCACGAAGGGCGACGTTCGTATCGAGCAGGTGCGGAGCGGCATCGGCCATCCGGCCCGGATGAGAGCGACGTTGAAGGCGATCGGCCTGCGTCATCATCAGGACGTGGTCGTAAAGCCGGATTCGCCCTCGCTTCGCGGAGCTATCAAGCGCGTGCGTCACCTGGTCAAGGTGACGCCGGTGAAGGAGTAATCATGGCGACCAAAGACGAAACGCCGATCGTGAAGCTCGGCCTGCACAATCTCGAGGCGGCACCCGACTCGCATCGCAACCGGAAGCGCCTCGGGCGCGGCCCGGGATCGGGCACGGGCAAGACGTCCGGCAAGGGACACAAGGGCTCGAAGGCGCGCGCGGGGCACCACGGCCCGGGCGGCGGCAAGCCGCATTTCGAAGGCGGACAGATGCCCTTGACGCGCCGGCTGCCGAAGCGCGGATTCACGAACCCGTTCCGGGTCGAGAATCAGATCGTGCGCCTCGAACAGCTCAACGACTTCGATGATGAAGTCACGGCAGAGACGCTCGCGCAGTCGGGGCTCATCCGGAAGAACAAGGGTCCGGCGAAGATCCTGAACTCGGGCGAGCTGACGCGCGCGGTCACCGTGCGCGGCATTAAGGTGAGCGCATCCGTGCGTGACTCGATCGTCGCGGCGGGAGGCCGGGTCGAAGAGTAAAATGGCGCAATCGAATCCAGCCGAAGCAGTAAAGAATCTCTTCCAGACGCCGGAGCTGAAGTCGAAGATCGGCTTCACGCTTCTGGCGCTCGTGGTCTATCGGCTCGGCGCGCACATCACGTCTCCCGGCATCGATGTTCGCGCGCTGATCGACTTCTTCCAGAACCAATCGGGCGGGCTCGCGGGGCTCTACGATCTGTTCACTGGCGGCGGTCTCTCTCGCGCGACCGTGTTCGCGCTCGGCATTGTGCCGTACATCTCGGCCAGCATCGTCTTCCAGATCATGGCAGCGGTGGTGCCGTCGTTCGAGAAGATGCAGCGCGAGGAAGAGGGGCGAAACAAGATCACGCAGTACACGCGCTACATGACGGTAGCGATCGCTGTATTGCAGGCGTGGGGATACGCGCTCTTCACCGAATCGCTGCAGGGCGCGGTCATCCATCCGGGGCTCGCATTTCGCCTGCAGATGGTGCTCTTCCTCACGACGGGCGCGATGTTCGTCATGTGGCTGGGCGAGCAGATCACCGAGCGCGGCGTCGGCAACGGCGCGTCGCTGCTGATCTTCTTCTCGATCGTCGAGCGGATCTGGCCGGGCATCGGACAGACGTTCCAGTACGTGCAGACGGGGACGACGGCGTTTCCGAAGCTCCTGCTGCTCGGCATCGTCATGGTGCTCGTGGTTGCCGGTACGGTCGCGATCACCGTAGCGGCACGCCGCGTCCCGATCCAGATTCCGCAGCGGACGATGGCGCGCGGGCGCCAGCGCGAGAGCGCGAAGAACTTCATCCCGCTGCGCATGAACGCGGCGAACGTGATGCCGATCATCTTCGCGCAGACGGTAATCGTCGTTCCCGGCACGCTCGCACAGTTCAGCAAGAACGTGCGCCTGCAGGAGATCGCCGAGTATTTCCAACCGGGCACCGTCTGGTACTATCTGCTCATGGCCGTGCTGATCTTGTTCTTCACCTACTTCTACACGTCGATCATCTTCAATCCGATCGACATCGCGGA
>JBDTXL010000405.1:0-1521 GCA_040006195.1 Gemmatimonadota bacterium
GCTTGAAGCCCTCATCGATGGAGGCGCGCACGGTCTTCCCGTGCACCATCTCCTCTCGTATTCGCTCGAAGATCAGCACGTTCGCATCGAGAGCGATACCGACCGAGAGCACGAGTCCCGCGAGTCCGGGGAGCGTGAGGGTCGCCTGCAGTCCGGCGAGCAGCGCGAGCGTGAAGAGCAGATAGAGCAGCAGCGCGCCCACCGCGAGCATGCCGGAGAAGCGGTAGTAGAAGAGCATGATCAGTACGACGAGCGTCACGCCGGCGAGGCCGGCGTGAATGCCGTCGGTAATCGAATCGGCGCCGAGCGATGCGCCGATCGAGCGCGACTCGACGATCTTGAGGGGCACCGGGAGCGCACCGGCGCGCAGGACGAGCGCGAGATCCTGCGTCTTCTGCAGCTGCGCGCCGCGCATGGTGATCTGGCCGCGCGTGCCGATAGCGCTTTGAATTACCGGGGGGCGGCCCATCACGCGATCGTCGAGCACGATCGCCATGTAGTCGCCGATGTGCTTGCCGGTCTCACTGCGAAACTTCCGTCCGCCCTCGTTGTTGAGCGTGAAGGAGACGAACTGCCCTTCCGTCGGGTCGTTGCCGGGCTTCGCATCGGTGAGGTATTCGCCGGTGATGATCGGCCGCGAGTCGACGAGATAGAGCGTTGCGTAGGACGCGTTGCCCGCGCTCAGATCCTCGCTCCCCCAGTGCAGCGACTTGCCGGGCGGCAGCGCCGCCTGCACTTCCTTGCGATCGAGATAACCTTGAAGCGTCGGCACATCGGTCTTCGCGACGAGATACTCGCCCGGCATCTGGCCTGGCGAGACCAGCTTCGAGAAGGGGCCGCCGGTCGCCGTGGCCGTGGTCGTATCGCTCTTGCTGCTGTCGCTCTTTGCCTTCCCGCTGTCCGACTTCGAAAAAAGATTGTTCAGCGGCGACGCGCCCTTCGTTGAATCGCCCGCCGACGCTACCGCTACTCCGCCGCTCTGCTTGACCACGCCGTCGAGTCGTGCGAGCGACTTGTCGAAGGCCTGCGTCTTGTCGGTGATCTGGAACTGGAGGAAGGCCGAGTTCTGCACGAGCCCCTCAGCGCGCGTTCGATCGTCGACTCCTGGAAGCTCGACGACGATTCGGTCGGTGCCGACCTTCTGCACGACAGGCTCGGACACACCAAACTCATCGATGCGGTTGCGCACGACCTTGAGCGCGCGGTCGATCGCCTCGCCCTTGTTCGCGACCACGCCCTTCGCGTCGTCCACTTCGAGCGCGAGATACATCCCGCCCTGCAGATCGAGCCCCTTCTTGAGCGGCACGTTCTTCAGCGTCGTGTCGTGGAATTGACCCGTCCTGCCGTTTCGTTCGCGCACGGTGACCGAACGCGGCCAGAGCACGAAGACGGACGCGACAACGAGTACGAGGATGACGAGAAGCCGATTACGAATATTGTTGTTCATGCGGCGTGAGGGCGGAAAATAAGGATATTGCTCAGCTCTTAACGTTATGGCTGGACAACGGTTGAGTCAACGCG
>JBDTXL010000406.1:0-13429 GCA_040006195.1 Gemmatimonadota bacterium
TCCCGCACTCGAGCGTTACCGAGACGCCGCGCGCTGCCTCACCTCGATCTCGCCGCTCCATTCCAGGGTGTATTCGGTGGGCGAGAGCATCCGCCCCTTGTAGCTGCCGGCACCCGACACACCATCGTACTTCCCCGTGCCGCGCATCATCGTCCACGTCCCTTCGAAATTCGTGTTGGGCTGATGGTCCGCGCCAAGCGTCGTCACGACCTTGCCCTGCCACTGGCTCACCGTGGAGTCGGCGCCCTTCCCAAGGCTCAGGTAGCCCCGATGAACGCCGTTGCCCTGAATCAGGTCCGCGATCTCTCTGGTCGTCACGTCGGCCCCGCTCATGTAGTCGGCCTTTCCGGTGTTGCGATTGGTGCCCGTTGCCTCATTCAGAAGAAGCACGGGACTGCCGCTCTGCGCGAGAGGCAGAGCATGCTGCTCGCTGTACCTCATGCTGGCGGCGCCCGAGATGGTCACCTTCGCCGATGCCACCGGCGAGCCGAGGGCGCCCGTAATCCCGGCGGGAATCGCGAGTGTGAGCAACGCGCGTGAGATCATGGTCATTGTCATGTTTATCCTCCATGAAAAGAGATCGGTGAGCGAAGCGATCCGGCTTGCCCCGGCTTTACGTGAGGCCTACCATACGTCGCGGCCCTCAGCTGGATCTCAGATGGATCTCAGCCAACTCTCGCTGTCTCTCAGCGGCGGACGACATTCGCATGTTGCAGTTCCAGACCCTCGGCAGCCCGGCCGTCAGCGGCGAGAGTGGACCGTGCGGCGGCGCGGCGGGGCAGCGGAAGTCACTCGCTCTGCTTGCGCTGCTTGCCACGTCCGGTGCGCGCGGTATCAGTCGCGACAAGATCGTCGCTCGGATCTGGCCTGAAGCATCGGCTGGCAAAGCGACTCACCGGCTCACTCAAGTCCTCTACAGCCTCCGTCGTGATCTCGGCGCCGGGGAATTGTTTTTGGGTTCGACGGAGCTGCGACTCAACACGGCAATTATTACGACCGACGTGGCGGAGTTCACCGCCGCGCTCGAGGCGGGCGACTTCGCGCGCGCGGTCGCTGCCTACGGCGGGCCGTTCCTCGACGGATTCTATCTGAGCGATGCACCCGACTTCGAGCACTGGGTAGAAGAGGAGCGGTCGCGTCTCGCGCAGCGGCATTCGGCGGCGTTGGAAGCGCTCGCTCGCGACGCGGCGTCACACGGGGACGTCGTTGCGGCGGCGGGATGGTGGCGTCAGCTCTCCCAGGTGGAACCGCTGAACTCCCGCGTGGTGGTATGCTACATGGAAGCCCTGTGTACTGCGGGCGATCGGCCTAGCGCGCTCAGGTTCGCGAAGACCTACGAGACGCTGTTGCGCGAGGAGTTTGACGCTGAACCCGATGCCGTCGTGCGGGAGGCGGCTGTGCGGCTCAAGCGCCAGCCGTCCGGATCGTCAATCGTCGGCGCCGCGCCGGCGATCGCGGTTCTTCCGTTTACGAACCTCACCCCCGACGACGAGAGCGAGTACCTCGGTGACGGGATGACCGAGGAGCTTTCCGCTGTTCTCGCGCGAGTGCCGGGCCTTCGTGTCGCCTCTCGCACCTCCGTCTATGCTCTCAAGGCCAAGGGGTTGGATGCGACACAGATTGGAGAGCGGCTCGGTGTAAGCGCGCTGGTTGAAGGATCGGTGCGAAAGGAGGGCAATCGCATCCGGCTCAGTGTCCGTCTGGTGAAGGCGGCCGACGGCTGTCAGCTGTGGTCGGAGATTTATGAGCGCACCATCGACGACGTCCTCGCGATGCAGGAGGAATTGTCACGAGGCATTGCGGCCGCGCTGCCTCTCGCCGCCTCCGCGTCGGCGCCGGTTCGGCAGACGACCAAAGTGCCGGACGCGTACACACTGTTCCTCCGCGGACGTTACTCCGCTCACAAGCGGACGGTCGCGGGGCTCTCGTTAGGGACCGAGTATTTCGAGGAGGCCATAGAACGGGATCCCGGCTACGCGTTGGCGCATGCGGGGCTCGCCGAGTGCTGGGCGCTGCGAGGGCACGCCGAGTTCGGGGATTTGCGGCCCTTCGAAGCCGTGCCCCGCGCTCGCGCGGCTGCGCTCGAAGCGCTGCGACTCGATCCGCGGCTTGCGCAAGCGCATTCGTGGCTCGGCGTCATTCACTTTCTCTATGATTGGGACTGGGGAGCGGCCGAGAGCGAGTTCCGGCGAGCGATCCTGCTCGACCCGCGCTACCCCTACGCCGAGGCATGGTACGCAATCCTGTTGAGTGCACTTGGCCGCCACGAGGAGAGTTTTCGTCGAATCCTGCACGCGGAGGCAATCGAACCACTGTCGCTCCAGATCCGCCTGTGCGTCGGCCGTTGCTACTTCTTTGCCCGTCGCTATGAGCAAGCGTGCACATCGCTCACCGACCTCTTGAAGGCCGAGCCAGCACATTCTCTCACCACGACCTGGCTCGCGCGAACGTTGTGCGCCATGAATCGGCACGCGGAGGCGTGCGAGGTGTTGGAGCAATTGTCGCCGGCTGCTCGACAAACGCCGTATTTACGGGCTGTTACGACGTACGCGCTGGCGGGCGCCGGGCGCGTCGATGAGGCGCGCGCCTTCTGGGTCATCTTGGAGCAGGAGTTCGAGGAAGGACGAGTTCCACTGGCCTCTGCAGTGGGCACGTCGGTGCTCCTGCAGGACCGCCACCACGCTCTGGATCTGCTGGAGAAAGCCGTCCGTCGGCGTGACGCCTTCGTCCCATTCCTGCTGATGGACCCGGCATACGATCGGTTGCGCGAAGAGCTGCGGTTCAAGCGGGTACTGGCGAAGCTCGGGCTCGTGCCCGCCGCGCAGGTCGATGCGCCACTCCCGCATTAGACGATCGCGACGGCGGCGGCACGTCGCCGCCTCGCGTTCATCGACCACACGACCCGGCGAATGACGCTGGGAGCGATCGCGAAACACGACCCTGTCGCGCGGGCCGCGATTCCCGCACTCGAGGATCTCACTCGCCCCCCGCTTCGCTTCCGGCGTCGACGACAGCTTATCGTGGAACGCCGAATCCACCGGCGTGCAAACCAGCGTCAATGCGCGCTCCTACCGTCCTGAGAGATATTTGCGCCACGAGTCCTGCGTTCCACCGGCGACTATGCGCCAGATCAGCAGGAAGAGTGCGAGCGAAAGAAAAAAGTGGATCCACCCTGGCCCGTCATATGCGAAGGTGACGACCGCCCAGACGATCAGCATCAGGGCGGAAAGCGGATATGCGAGCACGTAAAGGATGCGCTGCCACTGCGGTGTGTTCATCAGATTGACTCGATGTTTGCGTCCCAATAACTTTACAACAGATCGGGGGCGAAGAGACTTAATTTTTGAGCCAACAAGTCTCTCGGGTGGGTTCGATAATCTACATTCACGTCATGCCCCAGTGCGGGGAAGGCGAACAGTGTGGTGAGGACCTCAGACATTCGACGGGGCTTCAAAAATCCTCTTCGTTCCTTTCTCTCGAGCGGGCCTCGCCACTTCGGCGAGGCTCGCTTTTTTTTGCGCCCTACGTGGCCGGCTCCGCGATGGCCTTCCCGCGCACGAGCCTCCAGAAGATCCCCGGCGCGGTCGGACGCCTCCAGATCCAGCTCACGATCAGGAGCAACCCCCACGACATGTAGACAATCGTGATCTCGTCGCGCCATCCGGCCTCGAGAAATTGCGCGAGCCAGAGCACGAAGAGGATCGCCGCGTCCCACCAGTGAAAGCGCATGTCCAGCAGCACGAGCACGGCCACCGCGCTCTGCGCCACCGTGAGCAGAATTTCCTCGCGCTGCGCGCCGTCGAACGGCAGTGCGCTCGGCGTTCCGCGCGCGATCGAGAACACGATCGGAATCATCGCCGCGAGAACCGTCCACTGATTGATGTTGCTCGACACCATGTTGACGAGCGCCATCGGCGCCGTGCGCACACGGCTCGCCCACTGGAACGCCGACACCTTCTCGGGGAATTCGCTCAGAAAGGGCGCGACCCACTGCACCAGCACGAACTGGCTGACCCCGACCGTGCCGGCGATCGCAAGCATCGACTGCAGAAAGGGATGCGCAGTGAAGTAGATGAGTGCCGCGCCGATCGCGAACAACCCGCCCACCGCGAGGAGGCGCTGCTTTCCCGGACGCGTTGCCGCCCAGCGCGAGATTCGCGGGGCGTCCGCCATCTCTTCCTCCAGCTTCGGCGGCATACGCCACAGCAGCACGAGATACACCGTGTACATCACGATGAGCACGCCAGCGTCTATGATGTCGATCGAGCCCTTGTACCAGATCCATCCGAAATAGCAGAGCGGCGGCACCGTCGTCAGGACCTCCACCGCATGCTCGTTCTCCAGCACGATCGGCGCGAGAAAGGGACGCGACTTCCGGCCGAAGAACGCTGCGACGAAGAAGATCATTGGCCAGGCGAGCCCCACCAGCAGCCGTATCGCGCCCGTGAAATTCGCGATCGCCAGATGCGAGTGACACCCCGCCGGTGGGCTTGCGACGAAACACTCCTGCCCATCTCCACCCGCCTGCCAGGCGATCACGGCCTCGACCGCGAATTCGGGAAGCGTCTGCACCCACGCAAGGACCGCGAGGGCGAGCCCCTGCGAGATGATGAACTGCGCTGCCTCGGCCGCCCAGGCCACGAGAAACGCGCTCGCGAGCATGCTCGGGAAGGTCCACAGCGCCGACCACGCCGCTGGCGTTCCGCTGATGATCAGAAGCAGCTTAGCTTTCACTGGGCACGCGGTGTGGGATGCGAGAAGCTAGAAGGGCCGCGAGCAGCTCTGCAAGTTGGATGGCGCGTGAACGCGCTCACCCGGAGGATCGTCGCAAGACATGGCTGCCAAGAAATCCCGATCACGCAACACAGAGCCGAGCGCGGACAAGCGCGAGGTCGATCGCCCCGCGCGCCCACTGAGCGTGCGCAAGCGCGTCGACGCGAAGACGGTCGCGGAGCCGCTATCCGACTGGGGACTCGACCTCGATCCGGCGCCGGAGCACAACGCCGAGTTCGAGCGCGTCATCCATCGCGCGCTCGAGATCCTCGGCGAGGATCCCGATCGTGAAGGGCTCAGGAAGACGCCGCAGCGCGTTGCGAATTCGCTCACCTGGCTCACGCGCGGCTACGACATGGACGTGCGCGACGTCGTCGGCGACGCGGTGTTCAACGAGAATCACAGCAGCATGGTGATGGTGCGCGACATCGAGCTCTACTCGCTGTGCGAGCACCACATGCTCCCGTTTTTCGGCCGGGCGCACATCGCGTACATCCCCGATGGCAAGATCGTCGGTCTCTCGAAGCTCCCGCGCATCGTCGACATGTTCGCGCGGCGGCTTCAGGTGCAGGAGCGGCTCACCGAACAGATCGCGCAGGCGGTGCAGGACGTGCTTGCGCCGAAGGGCGTGGGTGTGGTCATCGAGGCCGTACATCTCTGCATGATGATGCGCGGCGTGCAGAAGCAGAATTCGCAGACCGTCACCTCGGCGGTGCGCGGCATCTTCCGCAACGATGCCCGCACGCGCGAGGAGTTCCTGACGCTCGCGAACAGCCGCAGCACGCTCTCGCGTTGAGCAGCGCCAGCGCGAGGACCGCTCTCATCACCGGCGGCTCGCGCGGGATCGGGCTCGCGATCGCGCGCGGGCTCGTGCGCGAGGGCGTGCGCGTGGCGCTGGTCGCACGCGGCGGCGAGGAGCTCGCGACGCGCAAGTTCGAGCTTGGCGGCGACACCGTGGTCGTCGCCGGGGACGTGACCGATGCGAAAGAGATCGACCGCGTCGTCGCTTCCGTGGGTGATGCCTTCGGCGGCGTGCCGGACATTCTCGTGAACAACGCTGGGATCTTCATTCCGAAGGCGCTCGACGTGCTCACGAGCGAGGAGTACGAGCGGATGATTACGATCAACCTCATCGCGCCCTTTTTTCTTCTGCGAGCGATCCTGCCGTCCTGGAAAAAGCAGGGGCACGGACATCTGATCACCATCGGATCCGTCGCCGACCGCACGATCTACCCCGACAACGGCGGCTACTCGGCGTCCAAGTTCGGACTGCGCGCGATGCACGAGGCGCTCCGGGCCGAGACGAAAGGAAGCGGTGTGCGCACGACACTCGTGTCTCCGGGCGCGGTGGACACGCCGATCTGGGATACGGTCGTCCTGCCCGTGGAAAATCGCTTCCCGCCGCGCGACAAGATGCTCACCTCCGACGCCGTGGCAGACGCGGTGGTGTGGGCGGCGCTGCGACCGTCGAACGTGAACATCGACGAGCTCCGCATCACGGCGACGTAAGGGGGATCGGATTTTTCTCGAGCTCGTCGATTCGCTCCGCTGTGTGCGCGCGCACGAGGACAGCTGGCTCGTGGCGCGTGTGGATGAGCTGGTCGACCGACACGTGATGAGCGGTGAGCTCGGATGCCCGGTGTGCGGCACGCGCTATCCGGTGCGTGAGGGCGTCGCGGACTTCTCGCTCGGCGCGACTCCACCCTCGGGCACTGAAGCCAGCGGGTCGCACGAGGCGCGCGAGCGGCTCGCTGTGCGCGCCGCCGCGCTGCTCGGCCTCACGGAGCCCGGCGGCATCGTGGTGCTCGCCGGCGAGTGGAGCGCCGCGGCGCACGAGATCCTCACGATGACCGAGAACGTTCAGCTCCTCGCGCTCGACTCTGCGCACGGGCTGCGGAGCGGCGGGGCGCTCTCGCTCGCGCGAATCGCGGAGCTTCTACCGCTGGCTCATGGCTCCGTGCGCGGCATCGCGCTCGACACTCGGCACGCGACGCCCTCGCTCACGGCCGGCGCAGCGCGCGCGCTCATCCCGGGCGGCCGACTACTCGCGCCGGTCTCCGCGCTCCTCCCCGACTCGCTGCAGGAGCTGGCCCGCGATGACGAGCACTGGCTCGCCACGACGATCTCGCAGACGACCGTCTCCGCGCCGGTGGCGATCGGAACCCGCCGGTAGCGCTACGCCCCGCCGCGTGATTCCTCCGCCGTGTACGCCGCGTCGATCAACGCGCGGAATTTCCTGTCCACTGTGCGCCGCTTCACCTTGAGCGTCGGCGTCAGCTCGCCATTTTCGATCGTGAAGTCCTGCTCGAGCAGCACGACCTTCTTCGGCTTCTCGAACGACGCGAATTTGCCCAGCTCACCGATCACCTCGCGCTCCATCTTCGCCTGGACGAGCGGGTTGGCGAGCAGATCGTGATGGTCCTTGACTGCGATGTTCTTGTAATTCGCCCATCGCGTGAGCTGATCGAAATTCGGCACCACGAGCACGAGCGGGAACTTGCGACGGTCACCGATCATCACCGCCTGCACGACGTACTTGTTTGCCCTTATGGAATTCTCGATGGGTTGCGGGGCGATGTTCTTTCCGTTCGCGGTGACGATAATGTCCTTCTTCCGATCCGTGATGCGCAGCAGTCCATCCTCGAGCGTCCCGATGTCGCCGGTGTGAAACCATCCGTCCGCGTCGATCGCCTCGGCCGTCGCCTCAGGCTTGTTGAAGTATCCCTTCATGACGTGCGGCCCGCGCGTGAGGATCTCGCCGTCGGGCGCGATCTTTACCTCCACTCCGGGCATCGGCTCGCCCACCGTGCCGATCGTGAAGCGCTTCGGTGAGTTCACCGCGATCACCGGCGACGTTTCGGTGAGACCGTATCCCTCACAAATCTTGAGCCCTGCCGCGTAGAAGAAGCGGTTGATCTCGGGCGACAGCGGCGCTCCGCCGGACACGAAATAGCGGAGACGTCCACCCACGGCCGCTCTCACCTTCGAGAACACCAGTTTGTCCGCGACCGCGTGCTCGAAGCCCAGCAGCATCCCGGGCTTCTTGCCCACGAGCATCACGTCGGTCCATCGCTCGCCTACGGCCTGCGCCCACAGAAAGATCGCGCGCTTCGCGCCGCCCGCATGCATCGCCGTATCCGTGATACGCGAATGGATCTTCTCGTAGATGCGCGGCACGGAGACGACGATCGTCGGCCGCACCTCCTTCATGTTCTGCGCGATCGTGTCCATCGTCTCGACGTACGCGATCGACACGCCGCCGGCGAACATGAGGTAGTCCACCATTCGCTCGAAGATGTGTGAGAGCGGCAGGAAGCTGAGCGACGTGTCCGTCGTATCCATGGGCAGCAGTTGGAGTGCCGCCGATACGTTCGACGCGATGTTCCCGTGCGTCAGCATCGCGCCCTTCGGCTCACCCGTCGTTCCCGACGTGTAGATAATCGTCGCGACCTGATCCGGCGTGATCGCGAGCGCGTATGCGCGATACTCCGCCGCGGCATCGGGGGTCATCGTCGCCGCGCCCTTCGCCTCGAGTGCGGCGATGCGAATCGCGGCTCCCGTCACCGCGTCCTCGTCGAATACGATGACGTGCTGGAGCGCCGGAAGCTGATCCCTCACCAGTGCGACTTTCGCCGCCTGCTCCTTCGATGATATGAAGATCGCCACTGCGCCGGAGTCGCGCAGGATGTAGGCTATCTGCTCCGCTGGCAGCGTTGGATAAATGGGTACATCCGTCATCCCGCTCATCAAACACGCATAGTCGGCGATTGCCCATTCGGGGCGGTTCTCCGAGAGGATCGCGACGCGATTGCCCGCGGGAATGCCGAGCGCCTTGAGCCCGAAGGCAACGTGCCGGACGCGATCCGCGAGCGTGCGATGCGAGATGGGCTGGTAGGCGTCGCCGACTTTCGTCTGCAGCGCATTCGGCTGATCGTGCTCCTCGACAGCAGTTACGAACAGCTGCGAGAGCGTAGCAGGATGTTGAGCCATACCCTCCTACGGAATGTTGACCAGCACCTTGAATCGCAATGGGCTTCCCGGCACCGGCGTATGGTCCGGGAAAAATGCGCGCGCCTCGACGACGACGGTGTCGTTGAACGAGTGCGCGAAGGAAGAGATGCGAAGGTAGCGCGTCGCCGAGCCTGCGACGCCGGACGTGCCGACGCCGGTCGTATCGACGAGCGAGAACTTCCGATTCTCATCCGAGAGCAGAACGCGCAGCGAATCCGGTGTATTGAGATCGGCGGGATAGATGAAGCGATACTCCACGCGCCAGTGATTAACGGGCGTCGTCCCCGAGTTCACCGTCGTCGACAGCGCGAAGAGAGTGTCCGCCCGCACGGACGTAAAGTTGAGCGTGTCGTCGAGATTCGTGGTGTGCCCGAACACCGTCGGCGTCGCCACCACGAACAGCGTTTCCGGCGGCGACTGCAGCCCGCTCGTCTGCGCGACGACGCGAGCAATGCCGGTGTCGCTGGCAGTGACGTGCCCGGTGACCGAGTCGATGGTCACGATCTTCGTCGTGTCCGCGTGCTGATACCGAACCGCGGCATCGGGGATCGTGTCGCCGGTCGAGTTGAAGACGATCGCGCGCAGTGAGTCGACGTTGCCGAGAGTGTCGTGCAGCTGGTCGCCGACGATCATCGATGGCAACTGCGGCGGAGCGAACTGAATCGAGAGCGGCACGTTCGGTCCGGACTTTGAATCGCCACACGCCGCGCCTGCCGCCACCGCAGCGGCCAGAACTGCCACTCTCCACACGCTCGCGCTCACGTGAACCGCTCGGCGAGCAGCGTGGCGAGATTCACGAACGCCTGCGACGCGGGATCGGCGGGGTCACGCAGCACCACCGGCTGTCCCGCCGCGAATGCCTCGGATGCCGCTGCGCTGCGGGGAATCGTGATGTCGAAGACCATGTCGCGCGGAAGATTCGCGAGAAGATATTCCGAAACGCGCTGACAGCCGACGCTCGCGGGATCGTACATCGTCAGTACGATACCGTCGAGCGTCAGCTCCTCGTTGGTCGCCGCGATCTCCTGGATGCCTCGCAGCATCTGCGGCGTCGTCTGGAGTGCGAGCGGCTCGCACTGGAGCGGGATGATCACGTGCTGGCTGAGCTCGAGCACGCGCCGCGGGATGGCGCCGAGCCCCGGCGGCGTGTCGACGATCACCACCTCGCAGCGCTCGCGCGCGATCGAGATCATGTCGCGCAAGAGTGTGCTCGACTCGATGCGGTGGTTGTATTCGATGTGGCTGCTTTCGGTGCTCACGCTGCCGGCGAGAATCACGCGCAGCCAGGGAAGGGCGGTGGGGAGGATCACTTCGCGCAGCGGACGTGCGCCGCTCAGATAATCCGATATGCCGTACGGCGCCTCACCTCGCCTGAGCCCGACTCCGTAGCGTATCGCGCCCTGCGGATCCGTATCGATGAGCAGCGTCTTGAGCCCACGCCGGGCGAACGCGGCCGCCAGATTCACCGCGGTCGTCGTTTTGCCGACGCCACCCTTCTGGCTGACGATGGCGAGCACGTGTCCCACGCGCTATTCCGGCTCCACGAGCGGCGCGGCACTGGTGCCGGACCGAAGCTGCTCGAGGGCGAGACGCGCATGCGAGACCCATCGCTCTGCCTCCACACTGCTCGGCGCATGATTCAGAAACTGCGTGAGATGCTCTTCGGCGCCCGTCAGGTCGCCGCGCTTGAGCAGCAGAAACGCGAGCCCGTAGTGCGCGCCACTGAGCCCGGGATCGAGATCGAGCGCGCGCAGATAACAGCGCAGCGCGTCCTCGAGACGGCCCGTCTTCGAGAATGCGATCGCCATATTCTGGAGGATGCGCGGATCGCTCGGCGTGTCGCGCAGCGCGAGCCGATACGAGGTGAGCGCAGCGTCGTAATCGCCCTGACGCTCGAGCGTGAGCGCTTCGTTCAGATAGTCGAGGCGCTGGGGCTTGGGCGCCGCGTGGGCACTACCGCCGGTGAGCCGGCGCCACCAGGACATGCGTTTGGAGGCCGAGGTCGGGGTGGGCGCGAGCGCAGGCGAAAAATCCCCATCGCGAGGACCCGTCTGCGAGCGACAAAAAGCTATCGTCTACGTCACGGAGCAGCAACCGTGCTGTTGTGATCGCAACCTCGCGGCTAGCTTCCGAATTATGGAAGAAAAGTACCGCGACCGCATCCGAGGAGAGCAATGCCCCGACGCCAGGTAGTCGATCGTTCGCGCGGGGTGCTCGAGGTAGACTGGCCGCTGTTCGGCGAAATGTCGCGTGCGCTCGCGCTCAAGGTGGCTCGTGGCTACGACCCCGAGATCGTCGTCGGCATCGCGACAGCGGGTGTCGTTCCCGGCGCCGTTGTCGCGGCGATTCTCGACAAGCCCTTTCACTCGATCATCGTCAGCCGCCGCTATCAGGCCGAGTCGATTCGGGATACGCCGAGTGTGTTCGGAAGTGTGCCGACGGATGTACGGAACAGGCGCGTGCTGCTCGTCGATGAAACCTGCGACACGGGGTCGACGCTGCGCCTCGCGGTCGCTGCGATCGTGAACGCCGGCGCGGCGGACGTGCGCACCGCGGTTGGCTTTCGGACAGGGTCCTACCAGCCGGACTTCGCCGGGCTGGAGACGGAGAGCACGATCGTGCTCCCGTGGGACCACGAGGTGAATCTGGGCGGCCCGGGGTGAGCCGCCCGGCGAGCTACGCGACGGCCGAGACGGCGTCCGTGTAGCTGCGTCCCTTCTCCATCTCGTCGTACACGAAGCGCATGACGTCGGCGTTGCCGAGGAGGAAGCGGCAGCGCTCGTGTCCGGCGGAGCGACACTCGACCTCGAGCACGGCGAGCGGAACGTCGGAGAGGCGACCGAAGAAATCCGCGAAGAGGCCGGTGGTGATGTGGCAGCCGGGCTGATCGAGCCCGGCGCCGGGCTCCGACTCACCCCAGTCGGCGGAGTCGACGGTCGCGAGCGCTTCGCCCATGGAGCCGACGGTGATCGAGCCCCAGCCGGCCTCACGAAAATACGTGGAGGCTTTCCGCTGGAACTCGCCGACTTCGAGATCCTCGGGAGCGGCCTTGCCCTGCTTGCGAAGCCATTCGCGGAACGACTGGTAGACGGCTTCGCCGCCGGCGTAGCCGGCTTCCTGAAGCGCGCCGGCGGCCGAGGGGCCTGCGTCGCGGAAGAGAATCGTTCGGAGCGCGGCGAGCGTCGTGCGGCTCATCGCGACCATGCGGTGGTCGGCCAGATCGATGGAATGGATCATGTCGGTATCTAGAGTTCTCCCTCAACGCGCCGCAAGAGCCCCGCTTCATCGACGACCTCGATGCCGAGCGTTCTTGCCTTCTCGAGTTTGCTTCCAGCCGCTTCGCCGGCGACGACGAAAGTAGTGGATTTGGAAACGGCGCTCGTCACATTCCCGCCGTGCGCCTGCACCAGCTCGGTGGCCGCCGCTCGCGACAGCGTCGGGAGCGTACCAGTGATGACGACCGTCAGCCCCGCGAGGGAACGACCAACCGTTTTTGCCTGCGGCTCGGTGAGTGTAAGCCCCGCTGCACGCATCCGCACCATCAGTTTGCGCGTATTCGGCTCGGAAAAGTATTCGACGACGGATTTGGCGATGATTCCCCCGATCCCGCGCACGTTCTCGACCTCCGCTTCCGTCGCGCTCATCAACACATCGAGCGACCCGAAGTGGCGCGCGAGGAGCTGCGCGGCTCCCTCGCCTACATGCCGAATGCCGAGGCCGTTGAGCAGCCTGGCGAGCGGCTGCGCCTTCGAAGCCATGATCGCCGCCACGAGTTGCTCGGCGCTCTTCTCGGCGAAACGCTCGAGCGACACGAGCTGCTCGACGGTGAGGAGATAGAGGTCAGCCATGTCGTGCACGAGCCCCGCCTCGATCAGCTGCGCTATCCGCTTGTACTGGAGTCCGCGAATGTCCATCGCGCCGCGCGAGGCGAAGTGCACCAGCCCCTCGAGCTGGCGCCCCGGACATTCGACGTTGGGACAGTAGACCGCGACCTCCTCCTCGTCCTTGAGCACCGGCGTGTCGCAGCTCGGGCACCGCTTCGGCATGTGCCATTCGGGGAGCGTTCCTTCGCGCCGCTCAGGGAGCGAGGCGAGGATCTGCGGAATGACATCGCCCGCGCGCTTCACCTGCACGAAGTCGCCGACGCGCAAATCCTTCTCGTGAATGAGCTCCTCGTTGTGCAGCGTCGCGAGCTTCACCGTCGTACCGCCGATTTCCACCGGCTCGAGCATCGCGTACGGATTGAGCGCGCCGGTGCGCCCGACGTTCACCTCGATCGCGAGCAGCCTCGTGATCGCGATGTCCGGTGCGAATTTGCGAGCGATCGCCCAGCGCGGCTCGCGCCCTCCGATGATTCCGAGCTCTTCCTGCATGCGGAGAGAGTCGACCTTAACCACTACGCCGTCGATGCCGAAGTTGAGCTGCGCGCGAAGCGTGTGCTCCACTTCGTGTACGAACGTCGTCACCTCCGCGAGCGTCGCGCAGCGCTGCCTGTGCGACTCGACCGGGAAGCCCCATCGCGCGAGCGTGTCGAGCAGCTCGCGCTGAGTCGAGAAGGGAAGCGCAACCCCGTCGGGCGCAGCAGCGGCAAAGCCGAAGAAGCGGAGCGGGCGCTTCGCCGTCATCGCGGGATCGAGCTGGCGCA
>JBDTXL010000407.1:0-5426 GCA_040006195.1 Gemmatimonadota bacterium
GGTACCGATGGTGGCGGCGCCTTCTCCGTGATCGGCGATGCCGCGCTCTCCTGCTGCGCAAGCGCCGTGGCCGGAGCGATCGAGAGCACTGCGATGATCCCGACTGCGCGGAGGATCCGCGCGGGGATGATCACGTAGGCGCCGGAGCTCGCAGCGCGCGATGGGCAATGCCGAAGCGGTAGAGCGCGAGCGCATCGGGGAACCAGCGCACGCGCGTCTCGCGCGGACGGAGGTCGTACCGCGACACGAGCGGTACCGTCTCGAGCCGTCGACAGAACTTCGCCGCCTTCACGAGCAGCTCGACATTCGCCGCCCATCCGACACTCTGCACGATCGGCGAATCGCCGGCCTGCTTGATCACATCGCGGATGACGGCGATGCGATACAGCCGCAGTGTGCCGAGCGGATCGGTGACGCCATCGACCTTGACGTAGCGGCGGATGAGCCAAGGTGCAATACGGCGTAGCCGCCGGATCTCCTTCGGCACAGAAGCGGCCGAGGGTCCCGCCTCGGCGACGACGCAGTCGACGCCACCGTCGAAGCGCTTGGCGAGTTCCGGCAAGTCTTCGGGGCGATCGGTGAGATCGCCCTGCATCACGATCATCGCATCGCGCCGTGGATAGCGCGTCTGCTTCGCGGCCGCGCGCGCGAGCGTATCGAGTGCGGCGCCGTAGCCGCCCCGCGTCTCGTTCCGCAGCACAGTGAGCGGAAGCACCTTTTCGTACCGCTTCAGCGTTTCGAAGGTGCCGTCGGTGCTGCCATCATCGAGCGCGATGATCTCGTACTCGCGAGGGTGCGCCTCGAACACGGTTCGGATGCGCCAGAGGAGGAGCCCGACCGTCGGCGCCTCATCGAATGCGGGAATGCAGATGTACAGCATGGTTCTGAATGATACCCATTTCGGGGGCGTGGTTCCGAGTGGAACGCACAGTCACGGAAGATGGCCCTGCTGGTGCCCGAATGGAACGGTATACGTTGCCGCGGCCGCGGCGTGTCGTTAGCCTGTACGCACGTTGCCGCCCCTTTGGCGGCACCTTCCTTCAGCGTTGGAGTCGAATCATGCGTCGCAGCGCGGTGCTGCTGCTCGCCGTGGCCTCGAGCTGTGCATCGCCGCCACGCATCGACACCCATCCCGCGCCGCAGGCCGCGTCCACGCCGACGATGGCGGAGGATCTCAAGCGCGATCTCTACGCATTCGCGGATGACTCGATGCGCGGGCGCAGCGCAGAGACGCCGAACGGCGTGCGAGCCGCGCGATTCATCGCGGCGCAGCTCGAGGCCGCGGGGATCGCGCCCGCGGGCGACAGCGGCGGCTATTTGCAGCGGGTCCCCCTCTCGCGCACCTTCGTTCGCTCGGCGCGATTCACCGTCACTTCGACGGCGACACACGCGCCGCTTCCCATCGGCTCGCATCTCATCCCGGTGCCGTCGCTCGGAGAGGGGCTTCCGCTTCCGGTGCTCGAGGCGAGCGGCGATCTCGTGTTCGCAGGATACGGCATCTCTGCGCCGGGGTACGGGCGCAACGACCTCGCGGGGCTCGTGCTCACGGACAAGGTCGTGGTCTTCGTCAACGATGCGCCGCCGGGGCTCGACTCCGCACGGCGCGCGTCGCTTCGCGATCCGCGCTCCCTCGGCGACCGCCTCGGCGCGATCATGCAGCAGCGGCCGGCCGCGATCGTCGTGCTGTTCACGGGGCGGCAGGCGGGTGAGCTCCCAGCGCTCGCCGCTGGACTCAGCGACTCATCGCTCCGCCTGCAGCCCACGCTCGAAGGACCGCGCGAGCTGCCGATGGTGATCTTCGGAACCGCGAAGGACGCGGGTCCGCTGCTCCCTGCCGGCTGGCCACGCGATAACAAATCACACTCGTTCGACGGAAAGTCGTTCTCGGCCAAGGTCGATCTCGTTCAGAACGTCGTGCCGGCGTTCAACGTCGTTGCCGTGATCCCGGGATCGGACTCCGTACTGAAGCGCACGTACGTTGCCTTCGGCGCACACCTCGATCACATCGGCATACAGTCGCCGGAGCATGGCGACTCGATCGCCAATGGCGCCGACGACGACGGATCGGGCACGGTCTCTCTCATCGAGATCGCGAAGCGCGCGCAGAAAGCACCACGAACGAAGCGCTCGCTGCTCTTCGTGTGGCACACCGGCGAAGAGCTCGGGCTCTTCGGCTCGGAATGGTTCACGTCGCATCCGACGGTGATCCTCGACTCGATCGTCGCGCAGCTCAATGCCGACATGATCGGACGAAACGATCCGGACTCTCTCTATCTCATCGGGCCGCGCTCGGCGCCGAACGGGCAGAGCCGCGTGCTCGGCGATGTCGTGGATTCGGTGAACAGTGCGTCGGCGCGGCCGTTTCTGATCAATCGCGACTGGGATGCCCCCTCGCATCCGGAGCAGCTGTACTATCGGAGCGATCACTACAACTACGCGAAGCACGGGGTTCCGATCGTGTTCTTCACAACGGGGCTGCACGCCGATTACCACAAGGTCACCGACTCGCCGGAGAAGATCGACTACGACAAGCTTTCGCGCGTGGCGACGCTGATCATGCACATTGGGACGTCGCTGGCGAACTCGCCTACGCGGCCTCTCCCCGCCACACTGCTACGCTAGCGGACCGACCAGTAACGCGACGCAAATCGAGTCGTCACCCATTAGGGGGACGAATCACGAGTGCCACCGCGGTGTATTGCCTTCTTATACGGAGGGAACGCATGCTGCTCGGCAACGTACGGGCGTCTCTCACGAGAGACGATGCACAGCTGGCCATCCGCCTGCTCGCGCACGGTGAATCGCGCGAGCAGGATGCGGCCGAGGTACGGCTGCGCGAAGAGGGAATCGACTCGCTCCTCGACGACCCGCGTCTCCTCCCTGCGATCATCGATTCGCGCATCGGCATGCAGGTTTCCGTGCGCCTCTTCTGGTACGTCGTCGTGCGGCGGGCGCTGCGCCGTGTGGGCGAGGAGGATCGCGCGCTCGCCGACTACGTGTCGGCGATCCTGCTGCATTTCGGTGCGCGCGGACGCGCGGAGCGGATCTCGGAAAGCGACGATCAGATGTACGACACGCTCGCGGAGCTGATGGGCGAGGTCGACACACCGGATGCGCGGCGGAGCTTCCTCGTGCGACAGCATCTCGGGAACTATGCGCTGTGGACGTGCGGGATGTTTCCGGACCGCATCGAGCACAAGCGCTGGCGACGCGGTGGTCCGGATATCGACTACTTCGAAGAGATGGGGAAGCGCGGCTTTGCGCTCGCGGCGGAGCATCGCCTGGCGCAGGAGCACGGGCTCGACGCGCTGCTGCGCGTTGCGGCCAACCGCTTCGCGGCGCTCCGACTCGCGCTCAACGAGGTGAGCGACACGCTGATGTTCCCGCACGGGAACTCGCCGGAGCGCCTGATGCGCCAGGTTCGCGCGGAAGCGTCGTGGCGCTGGGTTGCCTAGCGCGCGGCTGCTCGCCGTGCTTGCGCCTCCCCCTAGCGGATCCCTAACGTAAGCCATGCAGCGGCGCGAAAGTCAGCTCTTGGAAGTAAGTCGTACGGGCGCGTCGGCCGAGGGTAAATTCCCGTCATGCTGAACGATCAATCGTCGCGCGCGCGTGCGCGCCTCATGCGTGAAGCGCTCGTCGATGCGAAAGTCGGACTCTCGCAAAGTCGCGCCGCTCGCGATGGCGCGGGCGTGCAACTCGAACGGGAGCGCTCCGAGCTCGCGACCGTTCGCCGGCGTGGGCAGCTGGCGGCCGGGATCAACGACGCCGAGACGGTGAAGCTCGCCACCGAATACGAGCGCAAGCATTCGGAGCGCATCACGGTGCTCGAGCGCAAGCACGCGGCGCTCGAGCAGGAGGTCGCGCTGGCGGAGCGCGAGACGGCCGAGATGACGGCGCAGCTCAGGCAGCTCACGGGCGGCGTCGACGCGTCGGCGCCTGCTCCGCGCGACCAGGAGGATCCACTCGAATCGGAGAGCGCGAGCGCTTCCGAGCTCGATGCGCTTCGCCGCACCGCGGACCGTTCCGCGCGCGACGCGGATGCGGAAGCCCGCCTGGCGGATTTGAAGCGCCGGATGGGCAAGTAGCCTCTCCATCCTATTGCGCATTGCTGCTGCACGTTCGCCCCTCGCGAAGCGGATCGCCATCGCGCCCACGGCGCTCGCCCTGACGATGGTGCTCTCCTCGCACGCGCGCGCGCAGGCGGGGAATGCGGTGAAGTGCGACGGGCAGATCATCAGCGACATCCAGGTGCAGTCGCGACCGCCCTACTATCCGCGCCATGGAAAGTGGTGGGAGTCGCCGATCGGCATCATCAGCTCGCTCCATACGAACACGAAGCCCGACGTCGTGCGACGGTTTCTGCTCGTCGAGCCCGGGCAGCCTTGCGACGACAGGCGGCGCAGCGAATCGGAGCGCCTGCTGCGCACGCAGCCATTCATCGCGAGCGCATCGGTGAATGCGTACGACGATGGCAACGGCGGGGTGATCATCGTCGCGCAGACGACGGACGAGCTGACGACCATCGTCGACGCCGGCACGTCGCCGACGAGTCCGTATCTCGCGTCACTCACGCTCGGCGACGGAAATTTCAAGGGCGATGCGAAGTACGTCTCGGCGCACTGGGCGCATGGGAAATACCGCGACTACTGGGGCGCGAACTATACGGACTACCAGTTTCTCGGCAAGCCGTGGCACCTCGATTTGCAGGCGCTCAGGGGCGATGCGGGAATCAGCAGCTGGCTGGTGGGGGCCGAGCATCGGTTTCTGACGGATGAGCAACGCTTCGCGTGGCGCGGCGTGATCCTCGATCACCAGGACATCTATTCGTTCCGCCGCACGAACGACACGTCGGCGGTCATCGACTTCTCGCGCAAGTTCGCGAACATCGGTGGCGTCGTACGACTCGGGCAGCCGGGGCGGCTCAGCCTCTTCGGCATGAGCCTCTCGAGCGAGGACAATACGCCGGCACTGCCACCCGAGCTCACGCCTGGGGTGCCGTACGATTCGCTGATGCAGCTTCTCAATCGCCACAAGAATGCACGCCTCAATCTTCTGTGGGGCATCCGCAGCCTCGACTTCGTTCGCGTCGAGCGCTTCGATGCGCTCACCGCTGCGCAGGACATGTCCGCCGGCTTCCAGTTCGGCGCCCTGCTCGGCCGCAGCCTCGAGGCGCTGGGATCGACGGACGACGATATCTTCCTCGCCTCGAACATCTACGCGGGTGCGGGGAACAAGCACACCTTCGCATATCTGCAGGCGACGATAGAGGGGCGGAACAGTTACACAGAAGACAAATGGGACGGAATCATCGGGAGCGCTCACCTCTCGATGTATCAGCGTCTCATGGGCTCGCATACGCTCGTCGGAAGCGTCGACTGGGCGGGGATCTGGAATCAGCGCGTGCCGGTGCAGCTGCCACTTGGTGA
>JBDTXL010000408.1:0-13051 GCA_040006195.1 Gemmatimonadota bacterium
AGTAGCGCGAGTCGCCGACCTGGAGCAGATAGTACCAGGGCCACACGCCCATCCACAGCGTGAGCGTCGTCGCCATGCGAATGCCGTCGCCCTCGTTCGCCGCCTGCTCGAGCACCGCCTCGTGCGACTTGAGCGCCGCGCCCTGCAGCGCGGGGGTCATCGACCCATCGACCGCCGCCGCGCGATCGTAACAATCGAGAGCGCTCACGACATAGCGCGTCGCGGTCTCGAGCGCGATCGCGCTCGCGCGCTCACCGCCCGTCGCTCCACCGACGCCGTCGGCCACCATCGCGATAAATGCGAGGCGCTGGTCGGCGAGCGGAAGGCGATCGGGCTCGGAAAGGTTGGTGTCGAGGATGTTGACTCGACGATGCACCGACGCGAGGAGAAAGTGATCTTCGTTCTTCGAGCGCACCTTGCCGCGATCGGAGAGTCCATACACATCGATCTCTTCGTCGCGAGGCTTTCGATCCGTCATGGCTCCTCCAACGCGTGTGCACCGCGCTTTTTTGCCGACCACATCTGGTGGCGGTCGTTGGCGAACTTATATTCTCGATTGTACGGAGCCACCGCGGCTTCCACCATAGGTAACTCGCTTCAGGCCCGCAACGACGCGCCATGTGCGCGGGCAAGCTACGCCCCCGCCACCCCGGTTTCCGAGGTACATCTTGTCACGCCGCGCCTGTCGACTGACGCTCCAATGCGGCACAACCCTCTGCAGCCGCGCCAGCCTCGCGCTCATTGTAGTGGGAGGCGCTGCCACCGCGGTGCCACTCCTTGCCCAGGCTCCGCCACAGATCCCGCTGGTCAGTGGACTCACCATGGTGTCCGCGCTGCACTATCCCGAGGGCGATCGCGAGAACGTCGTCACGGTGTCCCAGGCTTCGAGCAATGGCGCGCGATACACTTGGCGCTACGAGCATCCGCGCGGAACCGCGGGCTCGAGTCTCCCCGATCGCGGCGAGTTTCATCGCTTCGTTCGCGCGAGCGACCTCGCGGGCGCGCCGCGTATCGATCAGATCTTCATGAGCAGCGGCGCAGAGGAATCGCCGGGCTTTACCGCATTCTCGTTCTCGAATGCAGTGTACACACGCCTCCTCTCCGAAAAGCAGATTCCGTTCTCGATGACCGACATCCAGGGCGGCGGTTCATCGCTCGGTGCATTCGGCGGCGTCTTCCAGTCACGCATCACGGTGCGCGGCACTCTCTCGCTCGCCTCGCCGACGCCCGAGCCGATGCCGATGCCGATGCTCGTGAACGGCCAACGCGTGAATCTGCAGACGCTCCATTACACCGGTCACTTCGCCTATCAGGATCAGAAGTCCACGAGCGATTTCTGGGTCGTCGTCGACAGTACCCACCCACTCATTCTCAGGGTCGTGAGCGGAACTGACGTACTGCAAACGGTCCGCATCGATCTGCCGACGAAAGGCACGGAAATCGAGAAGGAGCTCGTTACGTCTTGTCGCGCCGAGCTGCCGGGCATCTACTTCGCCTTCAACAGCACGTCGCTCGATCCCGCATCCGATCCAGCGCTCTCCGAAGTGAGCGAGCTGCTCGCGAAGCACGCGGACTGGAAGCTCGCGATCGAGGGGCACACGGACAACATTGGCGGTGACGCATCGAATCAGACGCTGTCGACGCATCGACTCAGTTCCGCTGGCTTCGGGGCGAAGCGACCACGCGAGCCGAATACCTCCATCGAAGGACGTGCGCGCAACAGGCGCGTTGAGCTCGTTCGCCCGTGCTTGAGATGATCGCTCGCATCACCGACTTCCGGAGACTCGACATGCCGTTTGCCTTTCGTACTACTGCGCTCGCGCTCGCCTCGACAGCGCTTTCGCTCGGCGCCCTTGCCTGCCACAAGGACGACAAGTCTTCGGGCAGTGGCTCGAAGGAAGCCGCGCAATCGGCTTCAGTGCCGAACGTGCAATACAATAAGGCGCCGTGCGACTGGATCACGCGAGGCGAGGTTGAGAAGGTCTTCGGAGAGCCGCTGGTGGGGGATCCCGTTCGCGTGAGGAGTGGCGAGAACCCGGTACCGCAGGAGGATGGCAGCGGCTGTCTCTACGAGATGAAGCCGAAGTCGGAATTCGTGAAACGCACCGTCGCGATTGGCCTCGAGCTCGACGATGCGGGAGCCATCCAGGCGGGTTTCTCCGGGGTGCCGGATATCCAGGCGGTGTTCAAGGACAAGGAGTCGAAGGGCGACTCTATGGTCGACGGTCGGTGGGACTACGTCAGTGGCGTACCCGGCGGCCTCACGATGGCACGCGAGGGACGCATTACCGCGCAGGTTAACTCGTTCGCCGAGAGCGAGAAGGGGATGGCACTCGCTGCTGCTATCATGGACAAGATCGCGGACGTTCCGTTCGCGGAAGACCCCAAGGATCTCACGGCTCCGCACAGCGATCCCGATCCGTGCTCGCTCCTCTCGCGCAAGGATGCGGAAAGCGTTCTCGGCCCACTCAAGATGGCGCCCTATCGCTCGCGCGAGGGATCGGCGCTCGCGCATGCGAATGGCTCGAGCTGCTCGTATTTCACCGGGAAGCATCGCGTGCTGGTCGTCACGCCGACGTACAGCGGCGGCGCGATGCAGTTCAAGATGATGGCCGGCGTCGGTAACATGGTTTCGAGCGTACTCGGCGGCGCGAAGGGGCCGGACACGCTCGAGGGGAAGTGGGATCAGATCACCACGAGCGCCACGAACACGTTGGTATTCCTCAAGGGCGATCAGATGGTGGATCTGCAGTTCAAGTCATCATCGACGGATTACAATGGCGCGGTGAAGCTCGCACAGCTCGCCGCGGCGAAGCTCTAACCCTCGACGCTCCGAAACTTGCGCACCTCACTCCTGATCGCAGCGACTGCACTCCTGTCCTTCGTCGGCAGCACGGACCGCGTCTCCGCGGCGGTGACCGTCGTGGGTGGAGGGCACGATGGTGTCTACCTGCTGGAGAACGATGATACGCCGTGCGCAATAACCAGCGAGCCCCCGCCGCGTCCGAAGCATCAATTCGACGTGTTGATCGGCGCGGAGACTCGTGGACGTGACCCGAAGAAGTTGACACTCCTGATGCTGATGATTCCGGATGCCGATCTCAGGGAGGACAACCACTCGTTCTTCTCGTCGATCACTTTCGGAGACATCGGCAGCGGCAATCGCTACAGCGTGGAGACGCGCCCCGACAGCACCGTGACGGGCAGCGGCACCGTGTCTGTCAGGAGACGCGGGCACGATGCGACCGTCGGGTTCGATGTCACATCACCATCCGGCATCGAATTCAAGGGAACGATTCAATGTGTGGATGTCGCTCGATACTGATCGCCATCTCTATTCTCGATTGAACGCATGAAGACAATTCGCCTTCGGGCGCTGGGCGTGGTCGCGCTAGCAGCTTCGCTCACAGTGTTCGCGTGCGGAAGGAGCGGCTCCGACGCCGGTAGCAAGGCCGCCGCACAATCGGGTGTCGGCACGAAGGCTACCGGCAGCGTGACTGGACTGACGTACGCACGCGAGGTCGCGTCGATGGAGCGGAAGGACGAACTCGGTGCGCTCAAGGGAATGAGCTCGAACGGCGACCTTTTTCTCTTCGCGAAGGGCAACAGCACCATCGCGTCGCTTAAGCCGGGATCGGTGCTGCTGATCAAGAGCGTCAGGGCGAAGAGGGTGCTCGCCGTAGAGGAGGTCGAGGCGACATAGCGTAGCATCCCGCAAACATGAACTGCGCGGGGAAAGAGTAAACGCGCGATTCTTGCGCGGCGAGTGCACCCCCCGCCATTATCCGTGCAGCATGACCAGAATTCGCTTCGCACTCTCTCTCGCCGCGACACTCGCGTTCGCATCGGCTGGCCCCGCGCGCGCGCAGAAGCGCGACAGCGTGCTCACCGGCTTCCCCGCCCTCGCCAGCGACTTCGTGTTCACGTCGCTCGCCTTCTCGCCCGCATCCGCGACGCAGGCGGGGCTGCACGAGTGGACCGATCCATACACCGGTCGTCGAGCGCATCTCGATTCACTGCTCGACTCGTTCTCTCCGCAAGCGATCGCGAAGCAGCGCGCCTACCTCCAGCGCGTGCAGAGCAAGCTCGCCGCGCTCGATCGTGCGCATCTCGACCCGCAGACGCAAGCCGACTACGACGTCGTCGCGAATGCGGCGGGATTCGCGCTCTTCGGTCTCACGAAGGAGCGCTTTCACCAGTACAAGCCGCAGATGTACGCCGAGGATCTCGGCAACACGCTCTTCGCGAACATCTCGCTCGAGTACGCGGACAGGAACACTCGCGCCGCGGATCTGACCGCGCGCGTCGCGCGCGTGCCGGCATTCCTCTCGATCGCGCGCGGCAATTTGCGGGCGACCAACGACATCTACACCAAGGTCGCGATCGAGGAGACGGATGGTGTCAGCGAGCTGATCAAGAACATCGGCGCCAGCTTCACGCGTGGCACACCGTCGGAGGCCCGATACACGAAGGTGGCGCCGCCTGCGATCGCCGCGCTGGCCGAGTACCAGCGTTTCGTCAGAGACACGCTGACGAAGCGTGGCGAGGTGGACTGGCGTTCGGGTGTGGGGCTGTTCAACGCGAAGTGGAAGTACTCGCTCGCGGTGTCGCTCACGCCCGATGAGGAGCTCAGGGTAGCGGAAGACAGCATGCGCAAAACGCGCGCGGCGATGCTGGTGCTCGCGCGCCCGCTCCACGACAGGTGGTTCCCCGCGCACAAGCACACGGGCGATTCGACCGCGATGCTGAATGCGGTCGTGAGCGAGACGCTCGCGCATATCGGTGGCGAGCACGCGAATCGCGACTCGATCCTCGAGCAGGCGAAGCTCGACGTGTCCGTGCTCACGAAGGTGGTGCGCGATCAGCGGACAGTGTCGCTCGATTCCTTCCCGAATCTTCAGGTCATCCCCACGCCGGAGTTCATGCGCGGCGTGTACGGAGTAGCCGGTGCCGTGTTCGCGCCACCGCTCAATCCGAAGCTCGCGACCTTTTTCTGGGTTACACCGATCCCGGCCGCGTGGACCAGCGAGCGTGCCGACTCGAAGCTGCGCGAGTACAACACGTACAAGATGCTCGACCTCACGATGCACGAGGGAATTCCCGGACACGTCGTGCAGGGCGCCTACTCCAATCTGCTCACCCCCGAGTGGCGGCGGCTCCTTCGCTCGATCTACTCGAACACGCCGTACGTCGAGGGGTGGGCGGTGTACGCCGAGCACGTGATGATGTACGACGCGCACGTCGATGGCGGAGACCCGGTGAAGATGAAGCTCACCGATCTCAAGGGAATGCTGCGCATCTACACGAACGTCATCATCGACATCCGCCTTCATACCCGCAAAATGCCCGGCGACTCGGCCGTCGCCTTCATGATGCGCGATGCGTTTCAGGAGCGGCCGGAGGCGGAGGCGAAGCTGCAGCGCGCACAGCTGGACTACGTGCAGCTCAACGCATACTTCGCCGGCGTGGAAGAATGGACGCGCCTACGCCAGGACGTCGAGAAGCGCGACGGCAGGAGCTTCAACATGTGCCGATATCACGACACGGTGCTGCTGTACGGAGCGCTTCCGGTGCCGATCATCAGGCGTTTGTACATGGCGGGCGTGGCACCGACGGCGACAATGCCGGCGTCGCGGTGCGGCGCATCAACGACCGCGCCCACCGGGAGATGAGGGCCTACGGCGTCAGCCGCACGCGCACGACATCCGGTCCGTCACCGGCCGCGGCCTCCGTCAGCGCCCCATCCTCGGCGACACGACCCCATCCGCTCTTTCGGATGAAGTAAAGCCATCCGTTCGACACGGTTGCGTGTGTGAGCTCGGTCGCCTTCGACCCTCGCACGAGCGTCGTCGCGCGCGTCACTCGGCGCTCTGCCGCGTCGAGCGACAGTCTGACGATACGGTTCGGCTCGAGCCCGTTCTGCACCACGATGAGCTCGCGACCAGAGCGGTACATCCCATCGATACCCGTGAGCGCCAGTGAGTCGGAGTGGGCAACCCACGAAACCGCGCCCGTTCTGATGTTCACGGCCGCCACGCCTATCGCGTAGTCGGGAACGAAGAGCGTCTCGCCATCGCTCGAAAGCGCAGGCGTCTGCGGCGACACGAGGAGGCCGCGCGGCACGAGCGTGCGCAGCGCGCTCCTCCCCGCGTCGAGCACGTACACTCCCGTCCCTACTCCGTCGGACACGTAGACGGCGCCGTCCGCATCGATGGCGAGATCGCCGAGCGCGTGCGCACCGCTGTCGGGCGCGACGTAGCTGCCACGCAGAGCGCCGGATTGCAGATCGAACTTCAAAAGGGCCGAGCGTCCGGAGTCGGCCGCGACCCAGTGCGCGCCCATGGGAAATGCCGCCGTCGTCGCCCACAGCACTCCACGTGCGGAGTCGATGCCGAGGGCGAAGATCCCCCAGCCGCTATCCGGCTGGATCTTCACCACGGCCGGCGCGTTTCCCGGAATCTGCTTTGCGAAGATGCTGCCGCTATGTACGGAGCTCACGAGCATTGTCGATCTGCGCACGTCGAAGGCGATATCCTCCGCGATCATGTTCGACTCGGGAAGCCGATAAACGAGCTCTGGAGCTCCGGCGTCGCTGGTGGCTCTCGCGTGGGCGGCGAGTAATGACGCCCGCGCGGCCGGTCCCGCGAGCTCCGCGTACCTGGCGAGCATGGCGGTGTCGAGCGCTGAGCCCATCGCCGCCACGGCGCCGAGCCACTGCGCCGCGGCGCGCTTGTCGGGCGCGGCGAGCGCAAGCGCCGCATAGCGCGCAGCGATGCGCGGCGTCGACCCGATCGTGTGGTGGATCGCCGCGAGCTGCACGCGATAGGTCACCGTATCGCTGGCCGCGCGCGCAGCCTGCATCGCGCCCTCGTGTTCGCGCCACGTCGAATCTGCCTGGCCCGAACTTCGGGAGCTCGCGAGAGCGCCGGCGACGACGAATGTCGCGACCACGCGTCCAATTCGTGTCAGAATCATCAGCACAACCTCGGCGCTGTCGCCTCGCAAATCGATGCCCAAGCCGCATCTCTGACAAAATTCGCACGTGCCCGCAGGAACGGATCTATTAGAAGCTTCTCATGCGTGACGCGACACGTGAAAATTTAGTCGTACAGCACACGCATGACATCCGAATTCAGCCCGATCCTGGTCACGATCTCCATCGTGATCGCCTGCCTTGCGTCGTACACCGCGCTCGACCTCGCGGGGCGCGTGACACTCGCGCGCGCGCGCAGCCGCGTCGTTTGGCTCGCCTACGCATCAATTGCGATGGGACTCGGCATCTGGAGCATGCACTTCGTGGGCATGCTCGCCTTCCGCATGCCCGTGCCGATCGCCTACGATGTGCCGCTCGTCATCTTGTCGGCGCTCATCGCGATCGCTGCGGCCTTTCTCGCCATGTTTACGGTCAGCCGTCCCGAGCTGCCACTGCGCCGACTTCTTCTCGCCGGTGTCGCGATGGGAGCGGCCATTGCCGGAATGCATTATACCGGGATGGCCGCGATGCGCATGGCTGCCAGCCTTCACTATGCGCCACTGCCCTTTACGCTCTCGATCGCGATCGCAGTCTCCGCGTCGTACGTCGCGCTGTGGCTGGCATTCCGTTACCGCCACGACGACACACTCATCGGACGCTGGCGACGCGGGTTGAGCGCACTCGCGATGGGCCTTGCGATCGCAGGGATGCACTACACCGGGATGAGCGCCGCACGCTTCACCGCCAACTCCTCTACACTCGGTGGCTCATCGTTCACGATGTCCACCGGCAGCTGGCTGACGGTCGCCGTCATCGCCGGCCCTGTGCTCGTGCTGGTGCTCGCACTGGTCGGGGCATCGGTCGACCGGCACAAGCGACTCACGCTCGCCGAATATGCGCGACTACGAAAGCTGCGCGACGAGATGGGGGCAATGGTTGTACACCGCACGGCGGAGCTGCAGTCAGCCATGCTCGCCGCCGAGCAGGCGAACCGCGCGAAGAGCGAGTTCCTCGCGCACATGTCGCACGAGCTTCGGACGCCGCTCAACGCCGTTATCGGCTTCGCGGACATTCTGCTCTGCAACAAGGCAAAGAATCAGGGCCCGCAGGATCTCCTCTACCTTGAGCGCATCGCCGCCAACGGTCGCGACCTCCTCACGCTCATCAACAACGTGCTCGATATCTCCAAGGTCGAGTCGGGACACATGGAGCTGGATATGACGCAGCAATCGATCGGCGTACTGATCGCGGACGTGATCGGCCAGCTTGACGGCGCGCGCAGCGATGTCAGCGTTCCACTGCACATCGAGATCGCCGCCAACCTCGCTCCCATCTCCACCGATGCGCCGAAAATGCGTCAAATACTCATGAACCTAAGCGGCAACGCCGACAAATTCACCGAAGTCGGGAGCATCACGGTGCGTGTGGTCACGGACGATGGCGGCACGACTCCTCGTCGCATCGATGTTATCGACACGGGAATCGGGATCCCGGAAAACAGGATCGATGCGGTCTTTCGTCCGTTCGAGCAGGCGGACTCCAGCACGTCCCGCAAATACGGCGGCACGGGTCTCGGCCTGCCAATCACGCTCGTGATGTGCGACCTCCTCGGTGCCACGCTGAGCGTCAAGAGCATCGTGGGCGAAGGCTCGACGTTCTCGATAACGCTGCCGGAGGAAAGGAGCGACATCCACCGCTCCGGGCCGTCGTTCAGGTCATCGTTGCCAGCAGATGTGCGTCGAGCGCGTTCCGTACCGCTCGCGCAAGTGACGCAGCCGTGAACGGCTTCTGCAGGAACGATGCGCTCGCATCAAGAAGTCCTCGCCGCACGATCACATCGTCCGTGTACCCCGAGACGAACAGCACGGCGAGATGCGGATGCGTCTCGCCGAGCGCGACCGCGAGCTCGCCGCCGCTCATTGATAGCATGACGACATCGGTGACGACGAGTGCGATCTCGTCACCGTTCTCCGCCACCCGCAGAATCGCCTCGTTCCCATTGTTCGCGACGATCACGGTGTAGCCCTGCCGCTCGAGAAGTCTGCGCGTGAGCGCCTGCACGGCGAGGTCATCTTCCACCACGAGAATCGTCTCGGTACCACGCGGCGCCACTGGAGCAACGACGGCGTCGGGGGGCATCTCGCTCACGCGCGGCAGCAAAATCTCGAACGACGATCCGACTCCGGGCACGCTGTTTACCCAGATGTGCCCACCGGACTGCTTTACGATACCATAGACAGTCGCGAGGCCGAGCCCCGTGCCCTTGCCCTGCTCCTTCGTCGTGAAGAACGGCTCGAAGATGTGCGCGAGCACATCGGCCGACATCCCGGAACCGGTGTCGCTGGCCGTGAGTGACACGTAAGCCCCCGCCGGAACGTCTGCAAGTCCGGCGCGCGCAGGATCGAGGACCATGATCCCCGATCCTATCGTGAAGGTGCCGCCATGCGACATCGCATCGCGCGCATTCACCGCGAGATTCATGATCACTTGTTCGACCTGCCCCGCATCGGCGAGCACGCAGCCGGCAGCGGGATCGAGCACGATCCTGACCACTGCATCCTCGACGAGATGGTCGAGAGTAACTCGACGATCAGGCGCTCCCCGCTCTGCAGCACGAGCTTGTCATCGAGAGCGAAGCGTGCAGCCTGGTCTGCGGAGAAGAAGTCGAGATCCGTCTTGCCGATCATCTCCGTCGCTGAGATACCGAATATCTGCGCGAGCGGCTCGCTGGCGACGACGAAACGGGAATCGAGGTCCTTCAGAAAAATGAGATCCGGGAGATTGTCGAGCACCGCCATCTGCTGAACCGTCGCCCTGCCAAACGCCAGCTCGACGGTCTTGAGCTTCGTAATGTCCTGTATAGTGCCCCGCACGTGCACGAGCGCACCATCGACTACGGTCGCTATTCCGCGGTCGAGCAGATGCCAAATGCTTCCGTCCGGGCGGACCACGCGGAAGGCGAACTCGAACCTGTCCGTGTTCTCGGCCACCTGCATGCTCTGCACGACGTGCGCGATGTCGGCGGGATGGACGTGCTTCAGGAGGAGCTCCACCGACGCGGCCTCCGCTTGAGGCTCGAAGCCCATGATGCGATAGGTCTCATCCGACCACGTGACCCTGTTCTCGCGCGTCGACTTCCCAGCTGCCGATGTTCGCGATCTGCTGGGTGTCCAGGAAGAGTGCGCGGCTCCGCAGCAGCTCGCGCTGCGCGAGAGCGCGGCTCGATCGAAGCCTCGAGACGTACACCAACAGTACGGCGCCCGCGATGACGAGCGTCGGAGGCGCGGAGCAGTTACCTGGAGACGATGAGGTCCGCCATGCGTGCCGCCGCGCCCGGGGCTTGCGCGAAGAAGAGCATCGGCTCGATCAGCTCCAGCTCCATCAGAAGAAGGCCTCCGTTCCGCACGACTCCATCGACTCTGGCGTAGAGAATGTCCGCGACCCCCGTTTCCGTCGCCTCGGCGGCAGCGTGCAGCACCGTTCGCGCATCCTCGATGAGCCGAGCCTCGGGCTCGCACCGCTCGATCGAGCCGCCGAAGTCGTGCTGCACGCGAAATTCGCCGGCGGCGGGCACCTTCCTCACCGCATGGCTGAATTCACCGCCAAGGAAGATGAGCGACCACTCACCTTCCTCGATCTCGGGAAGATATGGCTGAACCATCACCCCACTCGGCCTCGACCCGACCAGCGTGCAGAAACGCGCGTGGTGCGCGCTCCCGTCATTCAGGGCGACGCGCCAGGTCTCGTGCGCAGTGGCGGAGATCGCGGGCTTCACCACCGCTCCACCAACCCATCCCTGTTCGGCAATGAGCGAATCGAGTTCCGGTATCTCACCGCCATCGGCGGAGCTCACCCAGATCGTTGGCACGACCGCGACGCCTCTGGCCTCGAGATCCTTCAGGTAGCGCTTGTCCACGCTCCACTGAACGAGCGCGGGCCCGTTCAGGAGAGAGCCATCATGGCGCGCCTTCACATCGTCGACCCAGACGCGGAACTCCGCGGGGAGATGATGGAAGTTCCAGCAGGAGCGCAGGATGATGCGGTGGAAGCACGACCAGTCCGTCTTCGCATCCCACGGCCTCGCCTCCACCTCGGCCCCGCGCGCGACGAGCGCATCGCGCAGGAGGCGATCGTCGGTCGTGATCGCCGGAACGCCGGAATAAGTAATCAGCGCGACTCTGGTGTTGGAAAGCGGGAAAGCCATTTCCAAATCTGCACTTGTGTCGCCTCCTTCTGTAGTGCATTCAGAAGCGCGCTCGGGTGTCCCCTCATGCATCTTTCTTCATGCTCTTTGTCGACAACGGTGGAAACAACGATGCGCGCCTCAACCTGGCGCTCGAGGAACACGTGCTTCGCAGCAGGATGGCGGACGATGATCTCCTCCTGTTCTATGTGAATGCGCCCGCGATCATCATCGGGCGCAACCAGAATACGTTCGAGGAGATCAACTCCGAAGTGGTCGACACGCGAGGGATTCGCGTCGTACGTCGCGTTTCCGGTGGCGGTGCCGTGTACCATGATCTCGGCAACCTGAACTTCAGCTTCATGACGCGAGATGTGAACGCGCGCTTCAATCGCTACGACCTGTTCAACAAGCCGGTCGTCGAGGTGCTGCGCGAGCTCGGAGTGCCGGCGGAGATCGGCGGGCGCAACGACATCCTCGCCGACGGGCGCAAGATCTCGGGGAATGCGCAGTTCGCGACAGCCGGCAAGATGTTCAGTCACGGGACGCTGCTCCTCGATTCGAATCTCGACGACGTTACGGCGGCCTTGAGGCCGAAGCCCGGGAAGGTCGAGTCGAAGGGGGTGAAGTCGATTCGAAGCCGCGTCGCGAACATCAGCGAGTTTCTTCGCGAGCCGATCACCGTACGCGAGCTTCGCGATCGCATCCTCGAGCGCATCTTCGGCACGCGCGATCGTACGCTCGTGCCGTCGCTCGCGCTCGATCCGGCGGACTGGCTTGCAGCGCGCGATCTCGTCGAGCGGCGGTACGGCAGCTGGAGCTGGAACTACGGCGAAAATCCGCCGAGCAACCTGCAGCGGGTGCAGCGCTTTCCGGTGGGCGAGATCGACGTGCGACTCGACGTTCAGGGCGGCCGCATCGCGCACGTGCGCTTCTTCGGCGACTTCATGGGGCGCACCGAGGTGAGGGAGCTCGAGGCACGGCTCGAGGGACTTCCGTACGATCGCGAAGCCATCGTCGCCGTCCTGGGCGATCTCGATGTGGGACAATACTTCGGCGACATCGCCAGCGACGATGTGCTCGCTCTGCTCGCTCCCTGAGCGTCTCACGCATCCCGTCGCTTCGCGTGTAACTTTCGAGACCCTACTCGAGGAGAAGCCATGACGCAACCGACCGAACGCTGCGCTCACCTCGACCAGGTGCGCGATGCTTCTGCCGAACACGCCCACGGGAAGCACTTCCACTCGACGAAGCACGCGATCATGAAGAGCTGTCAGCCCGGTGTAGACTGGAGCTGGTGCTTTGTCGATGAGCTATTCATGGAGCCTGCCGCTCGTCCGGCCTCGTGAGCGCGCGCGCTGCCCTGTGGCCGCCGCTCTCGCTCGCCGAGTGGAGCGACACGCGAGACACTCTGCACATGTGGACACAGATCGTCGGCAAAACGCGACTCGCGCTCGCGCCGATGGTCAATCACTGGTGGCAGGTTCCCCTCTACGTTTCGGCGCGCGGACTGACGACCTCATGGATGCCGCACGGCGAGGCTGGCTTCTCCGTCGAATTTGATTTCATCGAGCACACTCTCGAAATCCAGTGCGACGATGGCCGCAGCTGGACGATGGCGCTCGCGCCTCGCTCCGTCGCCGATTTCTACGAGACGTACACCGGCGGCCTTCGCTCGCTCGGCATCGACGTCCACATCTGGCCCGTGCCGGTAGAGATCGCGAATCCGATTCCCTTCGCCGAGGATGAGACGCACGCCTCGTACGACGCCGGCGCCGCGCACGATTTCTGGCGCGCGCTCACGCAGGCATCGCGACTGCTTTCGGTTTTTCGAGGGCAGTTCATCGGCAAGGCGAGCCCCGTGCATTTCTTCTGGGGGAGCTTCGATCTCGCGT